>JAYUFJ010000347.1:0-11935 GCA_043738775.1 Flavobacterium sp.
GATTACAAACTGCAAGCCAATAATTATGCCGAAGAAGACGATAAAGAATCGCCGTTAGCAACAAATGTTAGTTTTCATCAAGATTTAATAAATCAACTAAACACATTTATTTTAAACGACCAAGAACGAGAAATTGCCGAATTTTTAGTCGGAAGCATTGATGATATGGGATATATTCGTCGTTCTATTCAAGACATTGTAGATGATATGGCATTTACCCAAGCCATTTACACTGATGAAAAAGCAGTCGAAAAAATGCTTCATGTTATACACGAACTTGAGCCATCGGGCGTTGGTGCAAGAGATTTACAAGAGTGTTTATTGTTGCAATTAAAACATAAAACACCTACCGAATATATTGCATTGGCAACTGATATTATTGAACACCAGTTTGAAGCATTTACCAAAAAGCATTACGATAAGTTGATTTTGAAATACAACATTTCAAACGAACAATTAAAAAATGCTATTCACGAAATAGAAAAATTAAACCCAAAACCAGGCGGCTCGTTCACAGGAACAAATAAAATTACCGAAAATATAATTCCTGATTTTGCAATCAGAATAGAAGATGGCGAACTAGAATTAACCTTAAACGGAAGAAATGTACCAACCTTGAATGTTTCAAAAGATTATCAAGAAATGATGCAAACCTATAAAGATTCAAAAGATAAATCGAGTGGACAAAAAGATGCTGTTCAATTTATAAAACAAAAATTAGATTCTGCAAAATGGTTTATTGATGCGATTAAACAACGCCAGGAAACCTTATTAGTGACTATGAATGCCATAATGTTTTTTCAGCAAGATTATTTTTTAGATGGTGAAGAGACCAGTTTGAAACCAATGATCTTGAAAGATATTGCCGATTTGGTTGGATTGGATATATCGACTGTTTCAAGAGTTGCCAATAGTAAATATGTTGATACACCCTATGGAACAAAATTAATTAAAGAATTTTTCTCGGAAGCAATGACTAATGACCAAGGCGAAGAAGTTTCGACTCTAGAAATAAAAAAAATATTGAAAGATGTTATTGATGAAGAAGACAAAAACAAACCATTACCAGACGATCAATTGGCCGAAATTTTAAAGGAAAGAGGATATCCAATTGCTCGAAGAACAATTGCAAAATATCGAGAGCAACTAGACATACCAGTAGCTAGAATGCGTAAAAAAATATAAACTTATTGGATAAAGTATTTTTAAAAAAATAAGTATAGTTCAATAATTTACAAACTTAATTTAATATTAAGGTTGTATAAATAGTCTGTATAAGTGTTAATTAAATAAATTCAAAATTAAACTTTAGTTGCTCTATTTCTAGTTTTTTTTAATGGTTTTTTAAATTCTTTGGTAGGAGTGTCAGCAACATATTTTGAAATGATACTATTTGCATTATCCAACCAAACGGTTGGTCCACCAGCTAAATAACCAGTACTTCCAAGTTGTTCTAAATTATTTTTATTTTCTTTAAGAGTTGGTTTTACAAACCAAACTGTAGGGTAGCCTTGTACTGCGAAAACTTGTTGTAATGAAGCATTTTGTTGTTGAATAGCTGGATCTTGTGGAGTTCTTCGCGGATAATCAAGTTCAACTAAAACTACTTTTTCTTTTGCCCAAGTGGTAAATTCTGGCGTTTTAAAAACCTCTTTTTGCAAGCGAATGCACCAGCCACACCAATCGCTGCCCGTAAAAAATAAGAACATTGGTTTTTGTTCTTTTGTTGAAATTGCTATTGCTTTGTTAATATCTGTATGCCAAATTTGATTTTCTTGTGCTTGAATCGAAAAGCTCAAAATGGTTAATAATAATGTTATTTTTAATTTTCTCATTTTAATACTAAATTATATTTATAAATTTTAAAATTGGAATACGAAGTTACAAAATTTATTTTACATCTTGCATTAGTTTTTTTACAATTGGCGATATTGCAATTAAAAGTATCCCCAAAAATAGTGCGTAAATTGCCAATTGTTTGTAACCATCAGCATATACCAAAAGTTTATTGTAATTGGATGCTTTTTCGGAAGCTTCTGCGATATTAGCGCCTAATAATCCAGCAAAATATTGCCCGTACGCACTTGCCAAAAACCACATTCCCATCATTACAGCTTGTGTTTTTTGTGGCGAAAGCTTGGTCATTGCTGACATTCCAATTGGTGACAAACACAACTCTCCAAAAGTAATTATAAACCATCCAAAAGTAAATAAATCTAGTGATGTTTTACCCGTTAACGGATTTACAAAGAATTTTGTATAGTAAAAAACCCAAAAACCTCCAGCTAAAAATAGAAATCCTAATCCGAATTTTACTACTGTGTTGGGTTCAATTTTTCGTTTGTGCATCCAAATCCAAACCAATCCAAGCAATCCAGCAAAAATAATTACAAATAATGAATTGGCAGAATTATTAACTCCATTGGGGTCAAGTTGAAATCCGATAAGGGTATTTTTTAAATTACTAGCTGCAAAAAGGCTTAACGAACCACCACTTTGCTCAAAAAATGCCCAAAAGAAAATAGAGAAAATTATAAATACTAATGCTACAATTAATTTTTTATTCTCTGAAATTGTAAAATTTCGCATTTCATAAAACAAGTAAAACAAAGAAGCTGGACCAATAATAAACATAAAAATATTGGTATAATCGGTATTGGACACCATTGTCATAATTATTGGAATAACTATTAACGAGCCAATATAAGTTGCAATTTCTAACATTTTACGTTTTGACTTTTCAAGATTCAATAATGGAGACAAACCGATTTCTCCTAACTTTTTTTGGGTTTGAGTAAATGTTAACAAACTAATTATCATTACAATAGCTGCAAAACCAAAAGCAAAATTCCATCTTAAATTTTTAGGAATTGTGCTTTCAAGCATTGTTCCGTTAGCAACTGCAACACATAAATATCCTCCAATTAATGCGCCCAAGTTTACTCCGGCATAAAACAAGGAAAATCCTGCATCACGGCGGTGATCGTCTTCTTTATACAATTTTCCGACCATTGTAGAAATGTTTGGCTTGAAAAATCCAGTTCCGATGATGGTAAAACTTATTCCAAAAAAGAAAAAGTCTTTTGGGTTGTAAGCCAAAATCATACTTCCAACAATCATTAAAATACCACCCCAAAACAACGATTTTCGGTATCCTAAAATTTTGTCTGCAAATAAGCCTCCAATAAAAGTGAATGCATATACAAATGCTTGAGTTGCTCCGTATTGTAAATTGGCTACTTTGTCGTTCATCGCCAGTTGGTTAACCATAAAAATCACTAGCATTCCTCGCATTCCGTAAAATGAAAAACGTTCCCACATTTCACTAAAAAACAAATGCCACAATTGTTTTGGATATTTTCCTTTAAAGTTTTGTATCTGATTGATTGTTAAAATTTCTTTCATAATTTTGTAAAAAAAACAAACCTACAAGTAATTTTTTGTAGGTTTGAAAGGTATAAAATATTTTATAATTTATTTAAACTACTCCGTGCATCATTTTACGAAGTTTTGGTGTAATTAATGCTAAAATTGCTCCAGCAACACCACATAAAATTACAAAAACCATAAAAAACTCGTATAAATTATGAATTTCGAAACCAGCAAAACTATTGTAATGATCTACAATTTGTTCTTTTGCCATTAATGCTGATTGTTCTGCATTAAGTATCACTTTTTTGTCTAATACATTTTGCAAATTAATTCCAATTTTAGTTGCTTTTTCAAACTTATCACCAGTTGCTGGCATAATCGCACCTAAACTTCCTGCTAAAGCATATCCGGCTGCATTGGCAATAAAAAACACTCCGTATAATAATGATGAAAAACGTTTTGGAGCTAATTTCCCTACCAACGATAAACCAATTGGAGACAAACACAATTCGCCACAACTTTGAATTAAATATAACAAAATCAACCATTTAACTGACAATAAGCCACTATTTCCGAGGTCTTTTACATTGTGTGCAATTATGAAATAGCTAATTGCTATAAGAAACAATCCAAAAGCTTGTTTTAAAGGAGACAAAGGCTCTTTTCCTTTGGCTCTTAATTTATCCCACAAAATACTAAATGGAACTGCCATAATTACAACAAACAATCCGTTAAAAATTTGTACCATAGAGGCTGGCATTTCTGTTCCAAAAAAATGTCTATCGGTTTGATTTGAAGCAATAAATGTTAATGATGAACCTGCTTGTTCAAAAGCGGCCCAGAAAAAAACAATAAAGAAGGAGATAATATAGACAACAAAAATTCTGTCTCTTTCAATTTTTGTTATTGATGAATCGGAAACAATCATTGTTGCCAAAGCAATACCTGCCGAATAAATAAATGGATAAATTAACCCTTTTACAAGCTTACTCATTTCGAAATTAGAAATTCCAAATTCACCTACCAAAAGATATCTAAAGATGAAAAATGAAATAACAAAAACTGCTATTGCAACGTAAAAAGATGATTTTTTAAAATGTGCCTTTTGTGCTTCTCCTTCTTCAAAATCGTCGGAAGTGTTGTGCTTTGGCAAACCGCCAATTGGCCGACCTTCTGGCGAAACTACATACTTGTTTTTTAAAAAATAAAAGACTAATGTTCCAACAAACATTGCAATTGCAGCAGCTAAAAATCCCCATTTAAAAATAAAAGGGTCTTGTACACCATTAACTTTATGATCGCCAAGTATTGGACAAATTAATTGCCCTAAAAAAGCGCCTAAATTAATTCCCATATAAAAAATAGTAAATGCAGAGTCTAGTTTGCTTTTTTCTTGTTTTGGATACAAGCTTCCAACCATTGAAGAGATATTTGGTTTAAAAAAACCGTTTCCAAAAATAATAATAAATAAGCCTATCCACATTGCCGTTTTGGCTAAGTCTAAATTACTGCTAAAAATATTTCCACTAAAAAACAAGAATAACTGACCTATTCCCATCATTACTCCACCTAACAAGATACAATTTCTATTTCCGAAAAACCGATCGGATACAAAACCACCCAACATAGGAGTTAAATAGCAAAGTGCTAAAAATCCGCCATAGAAAATAGATGAATCTGCTTCTAAATATTTTAAGGAAGTAACCATAAAAAGGGTTAATAATGCTCGCATTCCGTAGAAGTTGAATCGTTCCCACATTTCGGTTCCAAATAATACCCAAAGCCCTTTTGGATGTCCTGTTTTTACTTTTTCACTCATTTTTTTATTTATTAGTTTTTGTTATATTATTTTTTATTTCGAATTTTAGTTCTTTGCTTTAGAGTTGCAATTTATTTATTTTTAGTCATTAAAAATTGAATTACTACAAAACAGGTGTTTTAAGTTTCATGCAAATCAGCTAAATCAAAATCAAGCATAACCTTAATTTTTTTACTTCATAAATTTTATTTTGTATTGAAATTAATTGCATTTTACAACTTCTCTTTAACAAAATTAGTTAGTTTATTAAACAATTGAATTCTGGTTTTTCCGCCGTAAATACCGTGGTTTTTATCTGGATAAACTGCCCAATCAAACTGCTTATTGGCTTGTACTAATGCTTCAATCATTTCCATTGAGTTTTGAACGTGCACGTTATCATCGGCTGTACCGTGTACTAATAAAAAATTACCCTTTAATTGGTTTACAAAATTTATTGGTGAATTCATATCATAACCGCTTGCATTTTCTTGTGGAGTTTGTAAATATCTTTCGGTATAAATAGTGTCGTAATATCTCCAGTTTGTAACTGGCGCTACTGCAATAGCCATTTTAAATACGTCATTTCCTTTGAACAAACAATTGCTACTCATAAATCCGCCATAACTCCATCCAAAAATACCTATTCTAGTTTTATCCACGTAGGGATAATTTCCGATTACTTTTGCAGCATCAATTTGGTCTTCAACTTCGAATTTTCCTAACTCTTTTTGAGTACATTTTTTAAAGTCAGCTCCTTTAAAACCTGTGCCACGCCCATCTACACAGGCCACAATGTAACCCATTTGTGTTAACGACATAAACCAATAATCATCTGTATCTAACCAACCATTATTAACTTGCTGTGAGCCAGGTCCAGAATATTGGTACATAAAAACAGGATATTTTTTGTTGGCATCAAAATCTTTTGGTTTAAAAATCCAAGCGTTTAGTTTATTTCCTTTATCGGTAGTTAGTTCAAAAAACTCTTTTACTGGCAAATTATATTTTACTAATTTATCAGACAAGGCTGTATTGTTTTGAATTTCTTGTACTTGTTTTCCGTCTTTTGAAGCATTTAAAGTGTACAATGGTGGCTGAGTTGCAGATGAAAATGTACTAATAAAAAAATCAAAACTAGGGCTAAAAGTTGCGGATGTGGTTCCGGTTTTTGAAGTTAAACGCACTTTATTCTTTCCGTCTAAACCAATTTTGTAAACGTCTCTATTAATGGAACCATTTTCTACCGATTGAAAATAAACCGTTTTCGATTTTTCATCATAACCATAATAATTGGTTACTTCCCATTTACCAGAGGTAACTTGGTTTTTTAATTTGCCAGTTTTGTCATATAAATAAATATGATTGAATCCGTCTTTTTCTGAAGTCCAAATAAAACTGTTGTCTTTTAAAAATGTTAAATTATCAGTTACATCAACGTATGCCTTGTCTTTTTCGTTCAAAACTACTTTTGCTTCACCTGAAGTTCCATCAACAAAAATCAAATCTAGATTGTCTTGATGACGGTTTAAAACTTGGCAACAAAGCGTATTTGCGTCTTTAGTCCATTGCATTCTTGCTATGTAAAAATCAGAATAACTACCTAATTTAATTTCTTTTTTAACTAGCGAAGCCACATCAAATATATGTAACGAGGCAACTGCATTTTTTTCTCCAGCTTTCGGATATTTAAAAGTTTCTACAGTAGGGTACAAATTTTTTCCATAAATATTCATTGTAAATTCAGGAACCAAAGTTTCGTCGAAACGAATAAAAGCAATTTTTTTACTGTCGGTACTCCAATCAAATGCTCTAACAAACGCAAATTCTTCTTCGTAAACCCAATCTGTAATTCCGTTAATTATTGAGTTTTTCTTTCCATCATTAGTAATTTGAGTTGTTTTTTTTGATGCCAATTCATATACAAATAAATCGTTGGCTTTTGCAAATGCAATTTTGGTTCCGTCTGGAGAAAAAGTAGCCTCTTGCGATTGATCTAAAACTTTTATCAATTCTTTTGTAGCAATAGTATAGGTGAAATAATCGGCAGTAAATGAATGTCTAAAAATTTTATTTGAATTATTGGCAATTAAAATCATCTTTTCATCAAACGAAAATGTATATGAATCAATTCCATTAGCTAATTCTGGGAAACTTTTCGTATCAATTATAGTAGACACTTTTTTCAAAGTTGCATAATCGTACAAATCAATTTGTTGACTCCTTGTTGTTCTATCACTATTTAAAATTGTGTATTGATTTGTGTTTTTCATTGACTGTAATTCGTCCATACCTTGAGTTCGAAACTGCCCAGTGTAAATATCTTCAACAGTAATTTTTTGTTGCGCAACAGAAAATAATGAGGCTAAAGCTAATAATATAGCCAAAAAAAATTTTTTCATTTTTATATTTGATTTTAAAAGTCCAATTTTAGTGATTTTTTTGCAATAATCAATCGTTTTTATACTTAAAATAAAATTACGATGCCTATTTTTTAAAAATTTAGTACTTTTGAAGTAAATATTTTAGTTATAATAACCTTTCGTTTACAATTTCAGCCAAATATAAATTAAAAATTATCTTTTCAAAAAGTATTTAATGAACAACAACGTTACCGGATTTTCAAAATTATCCAAACAAGAAAAAATTAACTGGATTGCACAAAATTACTTTACTAATCCAGACGAAGCTATTTCAACTATTAAAAGTTATTGGAATAAAGACTTAAAATTACAGCAACTTCACGACGATTTTATTGAAAACACAATAACTAATTTTTATTTACCACTCGGAATTGCGCCTAATTTTTTTATAAACGGCAATTATTATTCTGTGCCTATGGTTATTGAAGAAAGTTCTGTTGTTGCGGCTGCATCAAAATCGGCAAAATATTGGTCGCAACGAGGCGGATTTAAAACGTCGGTTTTAAATTCAGAAAAAATAGGTCAAGTTCATTTTATGTTTTTTGGAAATAGCGAAAAAATAATTCTTTTTTTTAATAAAATTAAAGCAAAGTTTTTCTCTGAAACCCAAAATATAACCAAAAATATGCAAAAACGCGGCGGCGGAATTTTGGATATTGAATTGCGAAATAAAACAAACGAGCTCGAAAATTACTACCAACTCCATTGCACTTTTGAAACAAAAGACAGTATGGGAGCAAATTTCATCAATTCTTGTTTGGAGCAGTTTGCTAAAACTTTAAAACAAGAAGCATTAGAGTTTGAAAATTTTACAGAACAAGAAAAAAATATTCAAGTAATAATGTCAATTTTGAGTAATTATGTGCCAAATTGCATTGTAAGAACCGAAGTTTCGTGCAGCATTGACAATTTGAAAGATAAAGGCATAGACAACCCAAGATTATTCGCAGAAAAAATGGTTCAAGCCATAAAGATTGCCGAAATAGAACCTTTTCGTGCTGTAACGCACAACAAAGGTATTATGAATGGAATCGATTCAGTTATTTTAGCAACAGGAAATGATTTTCGTGCTGTTGAAGCTGGAATACATGCTTATGCTTCACGGAATGGAAAATATACCAGCCTTTCGCATGCTAAAATTGAAAATGACATTTTTACTTTTTGGATGGAAATTCCATTAGCTATTGGAACCGTTGGAGGCTTGACTTCTCTTCATCCAATGGTGAAGATGGCTTTAGAAATTCTAGAAAAACCATCGTCACACCAATTAATGCAAATTGTAGCAAGTGTTGGTTTGGCTCAAAATTTTGCCGCTTTACGATCCTTAACCACAACTGGTATTCAAGAAGGACACATGAAAATGCATATTAATAATATTTTGAATCAGTTTAAAACAACCTCTGAAGAGCGAAAAATAATTAGAAATTATTTTGAAAAAGAAACTATTTCTCATGCTGCTGTTGTAGATTTTATTAATAAAATCAGAGAATAAAGATACAGAAACAAGTTTAGCACAAAATGAAACAAACTTTTTACAGCAACGGAAAACTTTTAATTACAGGCGAATATGTAGTTTTAGATGGCGCAACAGCCTTTGCTTTGCCTACCAAATTTGGACAAAATTTGGTTGTAGAATCAACTAAAACTGGGTTTATTTCTTGGAAAAGTTTCGATTCGGATAAAACTTGTTGGTTTAAAGCCGAAATTACTTTTGATGAAATTATCAAAAAAAAAAAGTCGAACGAAAGTCAAAAAATAAAAAATACTTTAATTGAAATTTTATGCGAAGCCAATAAATTGAACCCTAATTTGATTTCTAACGCAACCGGTTTTGAAGTAAAAACAGAGTTGACTTTTCCAAGAAATTGGGGTTTAGGAACATCATCGACATTAGTAAATAATATTGCGCAATGGTTTCAAATAGATGCTTTTGAGTTACTAAAAAATAGTTTTGGTGGTAGCGGTTATGATATTGCTTGTGCTCAAAACAATACTCCAATTTTATATAAAATTGATAACCAAAAACCAATTGTAACAACTATTTCATTTGATCCTGAGTTTAAAAAAAATATTTATTTTTTATACTTAAATAAAAAACAAAATAGCAAAACGGCAATCGAAAATTATTACAACAAAAGAGGTGAAATTTCAGAAATTATTTCAAAAATAAATCGTTTAACCGAAGTAATTTCGACAACCAATGATTTGGAAACTTTTAAAAACGCGCTCAAAATTCACGAAACTGAGTTGAGTTTTGTGCTGGAACAAAACACGATAAAAGAACAATTATTTCCAGATTTTGATGGAACAATTAAAAGCCTTGGAGCTTGGGGAGGTGATTTTGTAATTATAGTTTGTAATGAAAATCCTAGTTTGTATTTTGCTTTAAAAGGTTATACAACGATTTTGAAATTTTCTGAAATAATTTTATAAAAAGAATCTTTTTTACATAAAAAAACCGAAACATACATTTCGGCTTTTTTTAAACTTAGTTTTAAATTTTAATAAAATTCTAATCGGTTATCTTTAATCGTAGCTCCTTCTTTTAATGCTGGAATAATCCTTCCTGTTGCTTGAGCAGCCATTGATTTTAATTTTGTAATATTGACTTCATAATTGTTAGTTGATGGCGCTTTTGTTACTATTTTAGTTTTAACAACATAAACCCCTGCGTTTCCTTCAATAGGTGCAGAAACTTTGTTTGTAGCTAAACCAAATGCTGTACCAACAACTTTTAATTCATTTCCGGCATTAGGTAAAACCGGGTTTTCAACAGTTGCCATTGGAACATTTTGAACAGTTGTAGCATTTGATTTTGCTATAGCTTCCAAAGTAGAGCTTGACATTTTAGCCTTTATTTTTTCTGCTTTTTTCTTATTTTTTATAATTCCTTCGACCATTGGTTTTGCATCTTCAATATTCATCAACCCTTTTGGATATATTTTTTTCAATCGAGCAATTACATTACCTACATTTACAACTTCAAATCGTTTAATAGTATTTACATCAGTATCTTTATCATAAGCCCATTTTATAATTTGTCTTTGATTACCTAATGCTCCAACAGCTTCGTCCATAGCTTTAGCCTTTATTGATGGTGCTATTGTTAAGTTAGCCGCTTTTGCAGTAATTGCAAAATCTTTTCCATTGGCATCCATTTCAAATTTAGTCGCTTTGGTGTAAGCTGCATTTGTAGTTGCTTCAGATGCATCAATTTTTAACGCAATTGTTGCTAATTTAATTCCGTCTTGTTTATCAGTAATATTTAAAATATGATAACCTAATTCTGTTTCAACTAAACCAATTTTCCCAACTGGATTTACAAGAAAAGCATCTATTGGTTTTAATGGAATTTGTCCTTTTTCAAAGTAACCCAAATCACCACCTTGTTGTGACGATTGATCATCTGAACTTGAAAAAGCCAACATCATAAAACTTGTAGGATTTGCTTGTGCTTGTGCTAAAATAGACTGCGCTTTTGCTAAAGCTTGCTCTTTAGTTCTTTTTTCTTTTTGATTTGGAATTTTTGAACCTTCCCAACCAATTACAATATGACTTAATTTTGTTTTTGCTCCTGCTTTTCGTCCCATTAATTTTGAAATAGCATAGTATTTTCCATCAACGTAAGGTCCGTAAACTTGTCCAACAGCCAAAGCATTTAATTTATCGGCTTGATCAGCAGGTAAATTTTGTTTTGTTACATAAGTTGTATCATAAGCTTTATCGGAATTTTCGGCTACAAATTCTGCCATATTAGTGGCGTTTTTAAAACTTGGTAAAGTATCGTTTTTACCATCTTTAAAAACAACAGCGCCATTTAATATTCCGTTAATTTTTGCTTTCACTTCATTTTCATCTGTTACAGATGGTTTGTCTTCTACCAAAACATATTCAATTTCACGTGTTTCTTCTGTTTTGAAACGTTTTTCGTTTTTAGTCATATATTCGGTAATATCAGCATCAGTAACTTTAATTTCACTGTCTTTAATAGTTGAATATAAAACGGCAACATAATCAAAATTTACTTTATTGTTGGCCTGCTCGTAAGCAAATTTACCTTCGGCATTAGTTGTGTACATTCCCGATTTAACCAAAGTACTGTAAATAACTGCTTTTGAATTAAAATCAGCATCTTTTTCACGATCGGAAAACATTTTTGCCTGTTCGGGGTTTGATTTAAAATATTCTTTGAATTTTTTAATGTCAAATTTACCTAATGCGTTTAAAAACTGTGGATTTTTTCCAATATTAGGATCGTTTTTAAGATTTTCAATTAAGTGGTTCTCGCCAACACGAATACCGATTTTTTCGTATTCGGAATTGATTAAGGCAATATTGACTT
>JAYUFJ010000348.1:0-4311 GCA_043738775.1 Flavobacterium sp.
GCAACTGGGTTCGTGAATATGGACAAACAAAGGTTTACGTTACCGCTCCAAATATTGAAGAAATTTACAGTAAATCCGAACGAAACATAAGTTCAAATGGTGTTTTAACATTTCCTAACTTACGATTAATTTCAATTGATAAAGATGGTGATGGACAAAAAGGTGCTGGAACTGGCGATTTTTATTTTACTGTTAACAATACTTATTTGTATATCGAAAGTAATAATGTTTCACGATTTTACATTTCTGGACAAACTAATGACGCATCATTTAACTTTTATGCTGGTGACGGACGTATTGAAGCGCAAAATTTAACTATTCAAAACTTAATAATTTACCATCGTGGTTACAATGATATGATTGTAAAGCCAATTCAAAAAATAGAGGGAATTATGAACAGCACTGGCGATGTAATTTTAAAAAATAATCCTCCATTAATTAATGTGCAACAATTGTATCAAGGGCACATTATTTTAAATTAATTTTTTTTATTAAGCCAAATTGAATTCTAAAATTTACTCGTTACGAAGTTATTTCCCTAAAAATTGCTTCCAAATTTTTATTTTTCAGGTTCAATTGTAACGTTTTTAAGCCATTATCGTGAGCAAAATCAAAAACAGCTGGACGCATATCTTTATTTGTTTCAAAGGTTAATTCCCAAATCATATCGTGCGTATTTTTAAACGATTTTATATTTGGAATCCGTTTAATTGCTTCTTCTTCAATTTTATAATCGAATTCTACTTCTATAACTTGCTCGTTTTGAGTTAACAGCGATTTCAAATTTTTATCGGCAACAATTTCGCCTTTATTGATGATAATTACACGATCGCAAATCGCTTCCACTTCTTGCATAATGTGTGTAGAAAGAAAAACAGTTTTATCGGTACCAATATTTTTAATTAATTCACGAATTTCGACCAATTGATTCGGATCTAATCCAGTTGTTGGCTCGTCTAAAATTAAAACATCTGGATTGTGCAATAATGCCGTTGCTAAACCAACTCGTTGACGAAATCCTTTTGATAATTGACCTATTTTTTTGTGACTTTCAAACGATAACCCTGTTAATTGAATAACTTCATCAATGCGCGATTTTTTTACCTTGTATACATCGGCATTAAATTGTAAATATTCACGAACATATAGATCCAAATACAAAGGGTTGTGTTCTGCCAAATATCCAACAGAAAGTTGTACCGCCTTTGGGTTTAAAGCTACATCATTGTTGTTAACCAATGCTATACCCGAATCACTTGCCAAATAAGTAGTTAAAATTTTCATTAAAGTAGATTTTCCAGCACCATTTGGTCCCAAAAAACCAACAATTTCTCCTTTTTTAATCGAAAACGAAACGTTATTTAACGCTTTTTGCGTTCCGTACGATTTTGATATATTTTGAATTTCTATTGACATTATTGCTACAATTTAATGCAAATATAAACAGAAATAAATTTGATTTATAGTTTTTCAAATTTTATGAATCGCTTTGTAAATTTAATTTGTTATTTTTACTTTTCAATAAACAAACTCATAATGAAAATTCAAATCACTAAATTATTTCTATTAACAATTTTAATTTCTTTAATCGGAAGTAAAACCGTAGCGCAAACTAAGGTAAAAATTGATAAAAAATTTGTAACGAGGATAGAAACCGAATTGGCATCGGATAAAATGGAAGGTCGCAAAATTTTTTCGCAAGGAATCGAAAAAGCATCAAAATTCATTGAACTGGAATTTCAAAAAATAGGATTATCATTTTATAATGACTTGAAAACTTACCGCCAAGAATTTATAACCGACGAAAAACCAACCAACAATGTTATAGGCATTTTAAAAGGAATGTCGAAACCCAACGAAATTGTAGTTTTTTCGGCACATTACGATCATTTAGGAATGCAAACCGATGGTAGCGACACAATTTTTAATGGCGCAAATGATGATGCGTCGGGTGCAACTGCAGTAATTTCGCTTGCTAAATATTTTAAAGAATTAAACAATAACGAAAGAACTTTAGTATTTGTAACTTTTACGGGCGAAGAAACTGGCGGATATGGTTCGGCATTTTTTACAAAAAACATCAATCCCGATCAAGTTGTGGCTATGTTTAACATAGAAATGATTGGAACCGAAAGCAAATGGGGTAAAAATTCGGGATACATTACAGGCTACGAAAAATCGGATTTTGGCGAAATATTGCAACGCAATTTAAAAGGAACCGATTTTCAATTTTATCCAGATCCGTATCCAACAGAACAACTTTTTTATCGTTCGGACAATGCCCGTTTAGCTGCAGTTGGTGTTCCGGCGCATACAATTTCAACATCTAAAATGGATTCTGAACCAACCTATCATCAATTAAACGACGATATAACACACGTTGATTTAAATAATATGACGGAATTTATTAAAGCCATCGCATTAAGTTCAAGTACAATAATAAACGGAAAAGATACACCAACAAGAGTTGAAAAATTAAGTAAAAAAAAATAAAAAACTTTGATATTGAAATAATTAATTAACTACAACGTGATAGTAAATTATTTATTAAAAAAAAACGTTGCACCAACCAAAAAATAATTTACTTTAGCAAAAAAAAATGCTTTTACATTCATTAAAATATTACAACAATTCATTTTATTATTTCTGGAAACAGAATCGGATTGTTATATAGTTGCTACTCAAAAAGAAATTTTACAAAACTAAATATACAATCCTGATGCAAATCGGGATTTTTTTTTACAATAAATGGAAGAAATTATTAAAATAGGAATTCAAGGTATTAAAGGTTCGTTTCACCATCAGGTGGCAAACGAATATTTTGAAAAAGAATATGATTTAGACGAATGTATGTCGTTCGATGATTTAGTGAAAAGTTTGAATGAAAATCAGTCGCAAAAGGCAGTAATGGCTCTTGAAAACTCGATTGCGGGTTCTATAATTCCGAATTATGCTTTAATTGACCGCAACAATTTGCACATAATTGGCGAGCATTATTTAGACATTCACATGAATTTAATGGTTTTAAAAGGACAAAAAATAGAGGATATTACCGAAGTTCATTCGCACCCAATTGCGTTGTTGCAATGTGCTGTTTTTTTTAATAAATATCCACATATAAAATTAGTCGAAAGTGGCGATACAGCCGAAACAGCTCGCAGAATTCAAGAAAACCAAATAAAAGGAATTGGAGCTGTAGCTGCACCAATAGCAGCAAAACTTTACGATTTAGAAATATTATCAGCTGGAATACATACGATTCAAAGCAATAAAACCCGATTTGTAATCATCAAAAAAGAACAAAAAGAAATTTCGAAAGAGGAAATTAACAAAGCATCAGTAAAATTTGAATTGGACGACACCGCCGGAAGTTTGGCAACTGTTTTAAATGTAATGAACAATTGTAAGTTGAATTTAACCAAAATACAGTCGATGCCAATTATCGAAACACCTTTTCAATACTCGTTTTTTGTAGATGTCGTTTTTGAAAAATACAAACATTATGACAAAGCCAAGAAAATTTTAGAACTAATGACCACGCATTTTAAAGTGCTGGGCGAATATAAAAACGGACGATTATGATACAAACTGCCAGCCGTTTAAATTTAGTAGAAGAATATTATTTTTCGAGAAAATTGCGCGAAGTACGTCAATTGATTTCAAACGGAAAATCAATTATCAATATGGGAATTGGAAGCCCCGATTTAGCACCACATTCATCAGTAATTGAAGCTTTGAACAATTCGTTGTTCGACGAAAAATCTCACGAATACCAATCGTATCAAGGCTTGCCCGAATTACGTCAAGAAATGGCAAACTTTTACGAAATCAACTTTGGAATTTTAAAAAGTTATAATTTGGAATTTCTTCCCTTGTTGGGTTCAAAAGAAGGAATTATGCACATTTCGATGGCTTTTTTAAATCAAAATGACGAAGTATTAATACCAAATCCAGGTTATCCAACCTACGAATCGGTTACAAAATTGGTGCAGGCCAAACCTGTTTTTTATGATTTAAAAGAAGAAAATAATTGGCAACCCGATTTTGAGGCTCTAGAAAAACTAAATTTATCGAAAGTAAAACTAATGTGGGTAAGTTATCCGCACATGCCTACTGGAGCTAACGGAACTCTTGAAACGTTTAAAAAACTAATCGCTTTTGGAAAAAAACACCACATTTTAATTGTAAACGACAATCCATATAGTTTTGTTTTAAACAAAAATCCAATGTCGATTTTTCAAGTTGACGGAGCTCAAGAAATTGCATTAGAATTAAATTCGCTATCAAAAACCTTTAATATGGCGGGTTGGC
>JAYUFJ010000349.1:0-11861 GCA_043738775.1 Flavobacterium sp.
AAGGATTAATTCCAACTTCAAAACAAGAAAAGTTTAAAATAGAAGATTTAGAACAAATTTCTTTATATCAAGGTTTGCCAAAAATTGAAATTGAAATTAATTGGAAACAAATTTTTTTGATATTTGAATAAAAAACCTAAATACTTGTTTGTGTTGTGAAATAGTTGTTGTTTAAATTTATTTTAATATACATTTTTCATAAACCACTCCGCTTTTTCAACCATATTATAACTTCCGCAAAAAAATGGAATTCTTTGATGTAATTCTGTAGGTTGAATTTCCATAATTCTTTTAAATCCATCTGATGCCTTTCCGCCAGCTTGCTCTGTTATAAATGCTATTGGATTACCTTCATATAATAATCGAAGCTTGCCTTTGGGTGATTTCGTGCTTGTTGGATAAATATATATTCCACCTTTAATCATATTTCTATGAATATCCGAAACTAGACTTCCAATATACCTTGAAGTGTAAGGCCTATCGCCTTCTTCCAATTGGCAGTATTTTAAATAATTTTTTACACCTTGCGGAAAATGTACATAATTGCCTTCGTTTATAGAGTAAATTGAACCATCTTTTGAAAACTGCATATTGGGATGTGAAAGATAAAATGTTCCAATTGCAGGATTTAAAGTAAAACCGTTAACTCCGTGACCCGTAGTATAAACGAGCATTGTAGACGTTCCATAAATAACATAACCCGCGGCAACTTGATTGATTCCTGGTTGTAAAAAATCATCTAAAGTTACAGGAGTTCCAACAGGAGTTATGCGTCTATAAACCGAAAAAATAGTTCCGACGGAAACATTTACATCAATATTACTTGAGCCGTCAAGCGGATCCATTAAAACTACATATTTATTATTGTGGCTTTTATCACTTCCTTCAACGGTAATAAAATCATCATTTTCTTCAGATGCGATTCCGCAAACAATTTCACGATTAATTAAAGTTTGAATAAAAACTTCATTCGCATAAACATCTAGCTTTTGCTGGTCTTCACCTTGAATATTTTGCTCGCCAGCTGCCCCAACAATGTCAACTAAACCAGCTTTATTCACTTTGTAATTCACTACTTTAGCAGCCAATCGAATAGAATTAATAATTCTTGATAATTCACCTGATGAATATTGAAATTCTTTTTGATTTCCAATAATAAATTCTCCCAAAGTAGTGTTCCTTGCTTCCATTTTCGAAATCGTTGTAGTTATGCTGCAAATATCGTATTATTTTTTTGAAAATTTTTAAAAATTTATCTTGTTAGTGTTTATTTAAAATGTTTTAAAAAAATCACTAAAAAATAGAAAATCATATTTTAAAAAAGTGAAATACTTGGATCTTAATTTCTAAATTTGTTAATTAAAATTTTATTTTAAATTAATACTCAAAAAAATGTCTTTTATATTAAAAAAAACATACAAGTTCGCTTTAATTTCCTCTCTTTACATTACACTTTTTGCTGGTGCAATGATGACTTTTTTTGTTTATTTATTTGTAAATCAACCTATCGATTATCTTTATTTAAAACTCATAATTACTATAATTTTAATTTATATTTTTTCAATTTTTGTACTGCAGTTTCGAACCGAAAAATTCATTTACAATAGGGTTAAAAAATTGTATAAAGAAATTTCATTTTTGGATGCAAAATCACTTTTAAATTTACCAAACGATACCGATTTGGATGAAATTACAATTCAAGTACAACGATTTGCAAATTCAAAAAAACAAGAAATTGAAACTTTAATCGATAGAGAACAATTTCGAAGAGAGTTTTTAGGTAACGTTTCTCACGAATTAAAAACGCCCCTTTTTACCGTTCAAGGTTACATTTCAACTTTACTTGATGGCGCAATGAAAGATAAAAATATTAGAAAAAAATATCTTGAAAGAGCTGAAAAAGGCGTAGAGCGTTTGGTTTATATTATTGAAGATTTAGACACCATAGGAAAACTAGAAATGTCGGAAGGAAAACTAGAAATGAAACCCTTTAATATTGTAAATTTAGTTCAAAATGTTTTTGATTTACTTGAAATGAAAGCCAATACTAAAGATATTTTATTATCGTTTGATTCAAAATACTTAAGCCCAATTATAGTTCTTGGCGATTACGATAAAATACAGCAGGTAATAACCAATTTGGTAGAAAATTCAATTAAATACGGTAAAGTTGGAGGTTCAACCGAGGTAGGTTTCGAAAATTCAACCAAAGATAAATTGTTGATTTCTATTAAGGACAATGGTGAAGGTATTGAAACCCAAAATATTTCTAGACTTTTCGAAAGATTTTATAGGGTTGATAAAAGCGGAGCTCGCTCGGAAGGCGGATCCGGATTGGGATTGGCTATAGTAAAGCATATACTAGAGGCTCATAATGAAACTATATATGTTGAAAGTGTTTTTGGGAAATTTTCAAATTTTTCATTTACTTTAAAAAGAAAGTAAAAAAATTTGGTAGGAGTAACTTTTAAAATCCACCAACTATTTTTTAATACTACTTTTTTTAAATTTAAAAAAAAAGACTGCCTTTTTTATTGACAGTCTTTTCATTTATGAAATTACAATATTATTTTGTTTTCTATCTCGTAACCAATATTTAACTCGTTTTACTAAATAAAACATTACCGGAACCATAACTAGTGTTAAAACTGTTGCATAGGTTAACCCAAAAATAATAGTCCAAGCTAGTGGAGACCAAAAAATTACGTTATCGCCACCCATATACAGGTGAGGATTCAAATCGGTTACTAAACCAAAAAAGTCAAAATTTAAACCAATCGCCAAAGGAATTAAACCCAAAACTGCAGTTAAAGCAGTTAATAAAACCGGACGCAAACGCGATTTTCCGGATTCTATAATTCCTTCTTTAATTTCTTCTAACGTTAAATCGTTGTGCGATAGTAAGCCTTTTTCTTCAACTTTTCTATCTAATACTAAAACAAAAAAGTCCATTAATACAATTCCGTTTTTTACAACAATTCCTGCCAATGAAATAATCCCCATCATTGTCATTAATATTACAAAGTTCATATTGGCAATTACATAACCATAAAAAACACCCGAGAAACTTAATATTACCGTGAACAAAATTACCATTGTTTTCGAAACCGAATTGAACTGTAAAACAATGATTATGGTAATTCCTGCTAAGGCTAAAAATAATGCAAACATCAAAAAAGATTGGTTTTTTCCTTGTTCTTCTTGTACTCCAGAGAAAGAATATGAATTGCCTTTGGACATTTTATATTCCTTTAAATCTTTTTCAATTTCTTTGGTAATTTCATCTCCGTTGTAACCAGTTAAAACATTTGAATAAATGGTCATTACTCGTTTTTGATTCTTGCGTTTTATCTGATTATATGTTGTAGTTTTTTCAGTATTTGACACTGCCGATATAGGCACTTGCATCATTTGTCCGTTGTTTTGATTGCGAAATGTTAACGATTGATTGAACAATATATTTTCATTTTTTCGTTGATCTTCTTGCATTCGCATTACAATTTTGTAATCATCGTCACCTTCTTTATAGGTAGATATTTCTTGCCCATAAACCGAACGGCGTAAATTAAATCCAATTTGTCCTGTTGTAACGCCCATACTACCGGCATTGGCTCGGTCAACCTTTACTTGTAATTCGGGACTATTTTTGTTAACATCAACACTCAATCGTTCAATACCTGGAATTTTCTTTTCGTTGATAAAATCAATCATTTTATCGGCTTCTGTTAACATATCGTTATAATCCAAACCAGTTAATTGCACGCTTATTGGATAACCCGCTGGCGGACCATTGGCCTCTTTTTCAACAGTTACTGTTGCTCCAGCTATTCCTTTTACTTTATTTCGAATTTCGTCTAAAATATCGGTGGTATTAATTCCTTCTCGAAATTTAAATTCGGAGAAATTCACGGTAACTTTTCCTTTAAATGGAGTTTCCGATGCTGAACCTGCATCAACATTTGGATTCCCCGCTCCTACTCCAACTTGTGAAACAATAGATTCTGCCAAAAAGTTTTTGCTGGTTTTTGGGTCTATATATTTTTGAAGAATAGAAATTACTTGTTTCTCGACAAATTTTGTGGCTTTATTTGTTTTATCAATCGAAGTCCCTTGTGGATATTCAATGTAGGTAAACACTTGATTTGGAATATTATCGGGAAAAAACAATATTTTTCTTGGAAAAATTCCTAACAAAACAAAAGAGAAAAACATCAATCCAATAATCGAAACTAAAGCTATCCAAGACCGTTTTCCGGTTAAAATTTTAGATAAAAAGTTTTGGTATTTTTTTTCCATTCTCGGAAAAAATCCGTGCTGAAAATCTTGAGTCCATTGGTATAATTTTAAATGATACAACCACATTAATCCTAATGAAATTAATGAAATATTACCAATTGCTCTGGCAAAAGCTGAATTTTTCCAAAAACCAATTCCAAGAAAAATTATTGCTAACAAAACGAAAAGAATTGTATAATTTTTTGCTGATTTACGAGTAACATTATCGTCTTTAATATCCATTGAACCACCAGTCATTGCAGCGTTTACAACCATTGCAACAAACAACGAAGCTGTTAAAGTAATCGTTAAAGTAATAGGAAAATATTTCATAAATTTTCCCATAGTTCCAGGCCATAAAGCAAAAGGTAAAAATGCCATAAGCGTTGTTGCTGTTGATGAAATTACTGGCCACGCAATTTCGCCAATTCCTCTTTTGGATGCATCAATTCGGCTCATTCCTTTTTGCATATTTGCAAATACGTTGTCAACAACCACAATTCCATCGTCAACCAACATTCCTAGTCCCATTACCAACCCGAACAAAACCATTGTATTCAATGTCAATCCAAAAGCAGATAAAATGGTAAAAGCCATCATCATCGAAAGTGGAATTGCGGCACCTACAAAAAGTGAATTTCTTAAACCCATTGTAAACATTAACACTATCATTACTAGAACTATACCGAAAATAATATGATTTGAAAGTTCGTTTACTTGATGTTCTACCCGTGAAGATTGGTCGTTTGTTAACTCCAATTTTAAATTTTTTGGAAGATAGGTATCTTGAGCAATTTTAATTTTTTCTTTGGCATGTTCAATGGCCGAAATCATATTGGTATTCGATCTTTTCTTAACGCTCAACATTACTACTTCCGATCCTTTTTCGCGTGCGTAAGTTGTTTTTTCTTTTTCTTTAAACGAAACTGTGGCTATGTCTTTTAAGTAAACCGTTCCATTGTACGATTTTACAATTACATTTTCCAATTCTTTTGGATCCTTAATTTCACCAACAATTCTTATATTATTTCTTGAACCTTCAGAAGTTAAATTTCCACCCGAAAGCGTCATGTTTTCGTATTTTACCGCATTCTGAATTTCATCAAAACTTACTTTTGCAGCAGTCATTTTAAACATATCAACAGCTATTTCAACTTCTTTGTCGTCGGCACCTAAAATGTCTACTTTTTTTACTTCTTGAATTTCTTCAATATCATCTTTAAGTAGTTTTCCGTATTTTTTTAGTTGTTGAGTGGTGTAATTTCCTTGTAAATTGATGTTTAAAATAGGTACTTCTTCCGATATGTTTAATTCAAAAACGTTTGGCTCAACCTTGCTTCCATTATCCAAATTTGGCCAATCTGGATTTGATTTTTCATTATCAACTTTGTCTTTAATTTTTCGTTTTGCCTGTTCAATTGTAACATTATCGGCAAATTCGGCAATAATCATTCCGTAATCTTGAAACGAACTTGAAGTAATTTTTTCGACTCCCGAAATGTTTTTGATTTGTTTTTCTAACGGTTTTATAACAAGTTTTTCTACATCTTCGGCTGAGTTTCCTGGAAAAACGGTTGAAACGTATATTTTGTTTTCAATAATCTCAGGAAAATCTTCTCGGGGCATGGAAACATAAGCAATTAGTCCCGTAATTACTATTAAAACGGTTAAAATATAAACGGTAACTCTATTGTCAACAGCCCAACTTGAAATACTGAATTCTTTATTTTTGTGACTCATGATTTTTGTTTAAGTGGTTATGATTAAAAATTAAGTTTCATCCCATCCGAAATCGTATTAAACCCTTCCGAAACAATAATTGTATTTGCAGATAAACCTGTTTTTATTTCTGTATAATTATCCGACGATTGCCCGACAGTGATAATTGTTTTTTTAGCAACACCTGTTTTACCGTTAACATTTTCGACTATGTAAACATATTTGTTTTTTTCGCCATCTTCTTGAATAATTCCCGACGGAACTATTAAAGCATTTTTATTGACATAATCAATAATTTTTAATTGCGCAACTTGGTTCGGTCTTAATAAGTTGTTTGGGTTTGGCAAAGCTACTTCAATACCAAAGCTTCTGTTACTTGGGTTGATGTTGTTTCCAACTTGTCGCACTCGACCTTTATACATTTTATTTAATGATGATAGGAAAACATCAACTTCGGTTCCAACTTTTAATTTCCCAATATAGGTTTCCGGAACATTTGTAGTTACGAACATATTGGACAAATTTACAATTCTCATTAGCCCTTGTGGCGATGCTGAAACTACTTGTCCGCGCTCAACAAAAACCTCATCAATTGTACCTGTAAATGGAGCACGAATTAAGGTTTTTGACAATCCGGCTTTAGCTTGAGCAACTGATTTTGATAAACTAATCATTTGAGTTTGAGCTTGTAAAAATTGAATTTCGGAACCTATTTTTTGATCCCAAAGGTTTTTTTGTCTTTCGAAAGTAGTTTTTGCCAAAGCATATTGAGTTTCTAAACTCGCCACTTGCTGACTCATTCCTGCATCGTCAACACGACCTAAAATTTGTCCTTTCGAAACATGTTGCCCAGCTTTTACATTTAATGAATTTAAAGTCCCAGGCATTTCTGGTTGAATTAAAATATTTTCTTTGGTATCAACACTTCCTTGAATTTCTAAATAATGATTAAAAAGTGAATCTTTAACTGTAGTTACCGATACCAATGCTTCTTCTTTTTTATCATCTAAACTGCTTAATGCTAAATCTATTTTTGCTAAATCGGTTTGCAATAAAGCGCGCTTGGCTTGCAATGATTTTAAATTTTTTGATTTTACTAAATCATCAATGTTTTGCGAGTTTTCTTTACTTGCGCAAGATATCATTACAATTGATAAGGTTAAAAAGGCTATTATTTTTTTCATAAAATTGTTTTTTTAGTTTGTTATTTTTTGCATTTTATCTTTTAAATTAAAACTTTATTTTCCCGTTACTTTAACCAATTCGGCTTTTTTGTTAATCACTTGAACCATAGCTTTAAGATAATTTTGCTGTTCGGAGTATAGTTGTCTTTGCGATTCTGTTAAATCAAAACTGCTTGAAAGTCCTTCTTTAAATTTTATTTGTTGTTTGTTATTAATTCTTTCTGCAAGACGTAAACTTTCTTTTGAACTGTTGTATTGTTCAATACTTAATTCGTAATCACTTTTCGCATTTTCAAAGGCCAATTTTAATTTTTGCTCAGTATCCTCCAAATCTGTTTTGGCTTTGTCCAATGCAATTTTGGCTTGTGCAGTTCTTGCATTTCGCCCAAAACTGCTAAAAATTGGAACACTTAAATTGACTCCAATATTTGAATAATTAAACCAACGCTGATTTGTATTTAAAAAATTAAAATTAGTTCCAAACGAATTTGCTCCTAAATTGTATGCCAATCCTAAAGTTGGCAAAGCTTTGCTTTTTTGAAGTTTTAATTCTAAAGTTCGTTGTTCAACAAAATTTTGTGTTATTACGTAATTAATATTGCTTTTCGCATTGAAATCTGAAGTTGCAGAAACTAAGCCCAAATCAATATTGTTTTGTGCCAAAACATCAAGTTTATCAGTTAATTCTAATTCGCTATTCAAATCAATTCCTAAATTTATTTTCAGCATTTTTAAGCCCAATTGTTGCAATCTAGAAGTATAGTTTAAGTTGTTGTTAATTGTCGAAAGTGTAATTTTAAGTTGTTCCACATTTTCTTCTTCAATCAATCCGTTTTTATATATTTGGTTGGTCTCAAAGATTGATTTTTCTAGAATTATTTTGTTTTTTTCTAGATTAATTGTACTTTCTTTAGCTAAAAGAACGCTTCCATAACTATTAATTATCATTTCTCGAATGTCTTCATCAGTTTTTTGTTTATAGTTTTCGAAAAATTTTAAATAGGTTTTAGATGCTTGTAAAGCAACAATATAGGATCCATCGAAAAGTAATTGTGTTACTCCAATGCTAGCGCTAGCATTTTGTTTAGTACCAAAAGCAACTTCGGCAAATTCACCAGCTGGACCGCCAAAAATTTGTGCAGGAATCAATGAAGTTTGCAATTTAATATTGTTTTGATAGCCAATATTTCCATTCACTTGAGGCAAACCCATTGCTGTAGTTTCCCATTTTTTTTGTTTTGAAATTTCAATGTCTCGTCCAGCATTTATAGCTTGTCGGTTGTTAGTTATTGCATAATTTATGGCTTGATCGAGCGTAAAAGAATACTTTTTATTGTCTTGTGCTTGTACAAAAAATGTAAAAGTGAATGTAAATAAAATTAAAATTTGTTTCATTATAAATTTGATTTTGATAATTGTTTTTCTAGTTCTTCTATACCTTTTGATGTTGCAATGGCACGAATGTGATATTCCATAGCTTCAAATTCTAGTCGTTGGATTTCTTTTTCGGAGATATTGTTTTCGTTAATGCTAATTAACATTTGATAATGAAATTTCACAATCGTATCTATATTAATTGAATTTCTATATAAACCTTCACTCATACCTTTTTTTAAATTTTCGGCAAAAAATAATTCACAAATTTTGGCTTGTCGGGAAATAATTTTTTGATGAATTTCAGGATAATGTTTTTTTAATTGATAAATTGGTGACGAATCTACATCGTTGAACATATCACCAAACATTTTACATATTTCGAAATTCTCTTCGATTGCATTGTGTTTGTTTTCAACAATTTTACCAATCGTTTCTACAATTTGATTTTGAATCTTATCAGTACCTTCTTCAATCAACAATTCTTTATTTGCAAAAAACTTATAAATTGTTTTTTTTGAAATACACATTTCGCAGGCAATATCGTCCATAGTTACGCTCTTGAAACCTAACTTCAAAAACATATTTGTTGCTTTATTGACGATTTTATCTTTCATTTATTCTTAATTACTAATCTTGAATTTCAAAATTCTTTCTAGATTCGGTTGCAAATATAATATGGAAACTTTAAATACCAAAATAGTTTCCAAAGTATTTACAATTTTTTAACATTACACGAAAGTAAAAATAGATGTAATTATAAGTTTAGTTGTGATTCTTACTATTTTTTTTAAATTTGTAAAAGATAGATTTAGAGTAAAATATTCAACTCTTAAACTTTTAAAACTCTTAAATATTTACAAAAAATGCATTCCATTTACCAGTACCAAGACTTTATTTCGACTTATTTAACCGAACAATCAAAAATAAAAAGTAGTAAAGAACCTCGTAATTTATACGAACCCGTAAATTATATTTTGGCAGATGGCGGTAAAAGAATGCGACCAACATTGACCTTAATGACTGCCGAAATTTTTGATACCGATTATAAAAAAGCTCTTCCTGCTGCTTTGGCAATTGAGGTTTTTCATAATTTTTCGTTGGTGCACGATGATATTATGGACGATGCACCATTACGAAGAGGAAAACAAACTGTTCACGAAAAATGGGATATCAACACAGGAATTTTATCGGGCGATGCAATGCTTATTTTGGCATATCAATATTTTGAATATTACGAACCACACGTTTTTAGAGATTTGGCAAAATTATTTAGTAAAACAGCGCTCGAAGTTTGCGAAGGACAACAATATGATGTAGATTTTGAAACTCGAGACAATGTTACTATTGCTGAATATTTGAAAATGATAGAATACAAAACAGCAGTTTTGGTTGCTGCAGCAATGAAAATGGGTGCAATTTTATCTGAAACTTCCGAAAAAAATGCTGATTTAATTTATGATTTCGGGCTCAATTTAGGTTTGGCTTTTCAATTACAAGACGATTTTTTAGATGCTTTTGGCGATCCAGAAACTTTTGGAAAACAAGTTGGAGGCGATATTATCGAAAACAAAAAAACATATTTATACTTAAAGGCAATCGAATTTGCCGATGCTTCTCAGAAAGAACAATTGTTACATTTATTTTCTATTCAAACTGGTAATAATAAAGATAAAATAGAATCTGTAAAAGAAATTTTTAATAATACTGGAGCATCAGCAGCTACACAAAAAGCAATTCAACATTTCACACACAAGGCTTTTGAAACTTTATACAATATTAGCATTGATAATGAAAAAAAAGACGTTTTGCGTTCATTTGGCGAAAATTTAATGGGTCGAAAAGTTTAAAAATAAAATTTTGAAATGAACTTTATTGCACCAACTTCGTACGAATTATTATTTAAAGATGTAGAAAAAGAGAATTTATATCAAAAATTAATTGAACAAATTAATAAAGATTTTAATTTGGCAAACCAAGGAATTGATTTTTTGCTATTAACAAAACCCGAAGAATTAAAAATTCAATTACACGAAAAAATTTATCGAATGATTCAGTACAAGTTTGACGAATATTTAAATCTACTATACATTATTGATGTTTCAGAAGCTCAAATTAAACAACTTGATGGTTCGGATATTTTGGAATTATCGGGTCAAGTTTCGTTTTTAATATTGAAACGAGAATGGCAAAAAGTTTGGTTTCGAAATCGATATTAACTACAAGAAAATACTCAACTTTATTCCAACTCTGTTTTTAAAATTACTCTATTCCATAGCTCTTTTCCGTTAATGTCAAATAAAACAAGTTTAACTTGTCGGCTTTCTTTACTACCCGAAAATTCTAAAGTTCCAAAATTATGCTCAAAAAAAACACTTCCATCGACTTTAAACTCGTTGGCTTCTGTTTTTGCGGTTTGCGAACCAACTCCCGAAGTAAATGGAGAAACTGTCCAATCGTAAATAGGATAATTGGCCTCACGTTTCATCATACTTAATTCGGCAAAATGACGATCGCCCGTTAAAAATAAAACACCTTTAATTTTATTGTCAATTAGTTCTTTAAAAAGTTTTGCTCTTTCATCAGGGTACGTGCCATAATTTTCATAATCGGGAACCGAATTTAACACCTGACCACCAATTACAATAATTTTAAAATTGGATTTTGATGCCGATAAACCGTCAATTAACCATTCCAATTGTTCTTTACCAAGCATTGTTTTCTCGCCTGTGTTTCGGTCGTTTGGGCTTCTAAAAAAGCGGTCGTCTAGTAAAAAAAACTGTACATCGTTCCAGTTAAAAGTCGAGTAAGTACCTTCTTTTTGATTCGCATTTGAGCCATAACTTTTATTGGCCCAAAAATCTTTAAATGCTTGTTGAGTAACGTATTTATTATAAAAACTTCGGTCACTGTCGTTGGGTCCAAAATCGTGATCGTCCCAAAGGGCAAAATTTTGAGTTTTAGCAAGTAACGGTTGAAATTCTTTAATACTTCGTGAGTGTTTGTATCGATGATAAACACCTGTTTTTGAATCAAAATCAACCTCGCGTAAATAAATATTGTCGCCGCCCCAAAGCATTATATCTGGATTTTTGGCATTGATACTTTCAAAAATGTTATAACCACTTCCATAGGGTTTGCCTGGTCTATCAACAGCAGTTTCATTTATATAGGTACAACTTCCAAATGCAACTTTAAAATCGGGAGCATCCGTTCGATATTGCCATAATTTTTTTGATGAAAAAGAAGTTTCATAGGGCAATGAAACTTTTTTATTATTTATAAACACAGTATAATTATACTTTTTTC
>JAYUFJ010000350.1:0-4306 GCA_043738775.1 Flavobacterium sp.
TTAAATAAAAAATAATGCCCAAGCCGGAATTATTACATCTTTAGGAACCAAAACTGTAATATTACAATTAGAATATTGTTTCCAATTGTGATTTTTTAAATAGTCACGAAACTCTTTTTCTTTTAAAATAAATCCTTCAAAAAGCCACTGTGAAAGGTCAATATTCAAATGCTCTTCTGTTGGATAATAATCTTCTAAATCAAAAATTTCTAGTGCCGAATTGGCTACTTTGTTTACTATTTCGTTCATGTTTTAATTGTGAAATCGTTAATTTGAAATCAAAAAACTTAAAGCATTCCCAATTCCAACTTTGCTTCTTCACTCATTAAATCTTTACTCCACGGTGGATCAAAAGTAATCTCAACTTCTGCTGATTTTACGCCTGCAATTGATGCAGTTTTATCTTCGACTTCTTTGGGTAATGATTCGGCAACTGGACAGTTTGGAGATGTTAAAGTCATTAAAATTTTGACCTCATTATCTTCGTTAACCATTACATCGTAAATTAATCCTAGCTCGTAAATATCAACCGGAATTTCTGGATCGTAAATTGTTTTTAAAACTTTTACTACGTTTTCCCCTAGGTTTATTGTGTCGTTAAATTCTTCCATAACTTATTGTATTCAATTTTGGGCATTATTTTTTATTTAAATAAAAACACTCTTTACACTTGACTTTCTAAAGCCAAAGCATACATTTTTATTTTTTTTATCATCGAAACCAATCCGTTGGCTCTAGTAGGCGAAAGATGCTCTTTTAAACCAATTTGATCAATAAAAGCTGTATTTGCATTTAAAATTTCCATAGGTTTTTGGTTTGAAAAAACGCGTATTAAAATTGCTATAATCCCTTTTGTAATAATAGCATCACTGTCGGCTGTGAAAACTATTTTTTCGGCATTTTTTTCACCTTGTAGCCATACTTTCGATTGGCAACCTTTGATTGTGTTTTCATCAATTTTAAATTTTTCATCAATTATTGGAAGGTTTTTTCCTAAATCAATTATATATTGAAAACGTTCATCCCAATCGTCAAACATTGAAAATTCGTCAACAATTTCGGCTTGAATTTCTTGTATTGTCATTTTATTTAACTACTGCTAATGCATTAATTTTAGTAACTATTTTGTCAATTTCGGCTGGCGGAAATCCGTGATCAAAATCAACAGTTTGATATTCTTTGTTTTGGTATTTTACATATAAATGGGCAATTGCTGCACCATCATAAAATCGTTTTTGTGTTGGATCTTTAAGGCTTGGTAAATTTTCCAATTTAATCGTTTTAAATAATGCAACTAATGTTTTCCAATCGGCATCGGTTATTTTTTTGGTTTCACCATTGTCTTTTGAATTTCTGTCGCTAGAAATTGCAATTGTTTTATTGGAAATGGTAATTTTTTGATAAAACCCACGAGTATTTGCTTCATACTGTACTATTGCATTTGCCAAGTCCGATTTTTGTTCTTTAGTGCACCCTTTTCCTATAAAAAGAGATAAAAATAAAAGTGTTAGTGTTTTCATATTCGTTTTGATTTTTACAAAGTTAACAATTTAACTCAACATTGCCTTGGCTTTTTTTACTGCTTCAACCATAAAATCAATTTCTTCAAAGGTGTTGTAAAATGCAAAACTGGCTCGAATGGTACCTGAAATTTCGAAAAAATCCATAATAGGTTGTGCACAATGTTGACCAGTTCGCATTGCTATTCCTTTTTTATCCACAATTGTGCCAATATCGTAAGGATGTATTCCCTCAATATTAAACGAAATTACCGAAGTTTTGTTTTTTGCAGTCCCAACTATATTCAATCCTTCTATTTCTAATAATTTTTCGGTACCGTAACGTAACAATTCATTTTCGTAGCGAGCAATTTCATTAAAACCTATTGAATTCATATAATCGATTGCTGTTCCTAAAACTATTCCTGCTTCGATATTTGGCGTACCTGCTTCGAATTTATGAGGTAAACCGGCATAAGTTGTTTTTTCAAATGTAACAGTGGCAATCATTTCTCCACCGCCTTGATAGGGTTGTAATTTATTTAGCCATATTTCTTTTCCGTACAAAATGCCTACTCCAGTTGGTCCACATATTTTATGTCCCGAAAAAACATAAAAATCACAATTTAAATCCTGTACATCAGGTTTTAAATGGGGTACAGCTTGAGCTCCATCGATTAAAATTGCTGCGCCTACTTTATGCGCTTTTTCAATCATTTCCTTAATCGGATTTATCGTTCCTAGTGCATTTGAAATGTGGTTTACGGCAACTATTTTTGTTTTTTCAGATAGTAATTTTTCATATTCGTTTTGAATCAATTCTCCCTGTTGGTTCATCGGAATTACTTTTAAAATAGCACCTGTTCGTTCGCAAAGCATTTGCCAAGGCACAATATTGCTGTGATGTTCTAACGCTGAAACCAAAACTTCATCACCACTTTTTAAAATCGAAGCAAATCCATTGGCTATTATATTTATCGAATGGGTTGTTCCAGATGTAAAAATTACTTCATAATTGTTTTGTGCATTTATATGATTTTGCACTTTTTTTCGAGAATCCTCGTAAGCATCGGTTGCTAGTTGACTTAAAGTGTGTACTCCTCGATGAATGTTGGCATTAATTTCAGAATAATATTTTGAAATTGCATCAATTACAACCTGAGGCTTTTGCGAAGTAGCTCCATTATCGAAATAAATTAAAGGCTTTCCGTTTACTTTTTGAGACAAAATTGGAAAATCAGCACGTATTTTTTGAATATCTAACATCTTATTTATAAAAATTCTAAATACAAAAGTAGTTAAATTGTTTATAGGTTTTTGCTAAACATTTGCTAATGTTTTTATTTAAAAATACGTACTAAAAATAGTTTGTTTCATTATTATCAATATTTAAATTGAAAATAATTTTATTAACTTGCCATAGAATATTTACATTTAATAAAAATGAAAAAATTAGTTAAAATTCTAGGTTTACTTTTGTTTGTTTACTTATTCTATTTCGTATATACGACTTATCCTAAACTCGATTTAATTTCTGGATTTTCGTCTAAAAGTGTTGCCTCAGCTCATTTTATAGATAATAGAAGTTTGGATGTAATTCAAAAAGGCGACAACGATATTGATTTAATTGACTTAGCTAAAAACGAAATTCAAGAAAATCAAAAATCGGCATCAGCATCTGTTTACGGATTAAAAAAACGCAAAGCAATTTATCGTGAAGGCTTAGGAGCAACCCTAATTAATGATAACTTTGATGTTTCAAAACCGTATGAAGTTCCAAAAAGAATTTTTTTAAATAATAATTTATTGTATCCGTTTGGAAATTTAGAACCGAGAATCGGAATTTTATCTGATGTTGATTACTCACAGTTAAATGCTGCAATAAAAAGCGCTTTTGATGTAAAAACAGAACTTAAAAAACGAACTCGTGCTTTGGTTGTTTTGTATAAAGGACAATTGATAGGAGAAAAATATGCACAAGGATTTAACAAAAATTCTAAATTGCTAGGTTGGTCAATGACGAAAAGTGTAACAGCAACGTTGTTTGGTGTTTTACAAAAACAAGGCAAATATGATATTTACAAACCCGTCCCAATTAAAGAATGGCAAAATGATGAAAGAGCTATAATTACAACCAATGATTTGCTTCATATGAATTCGGGATTGGAATGGGAAGAAGATTATGGAAAAATATCGGATGTTACCAAAATGCTTTTTCAAGCTGAAGATATGGGAAAAGTGCAATTGGAAAAACTATCAATGTTTCCTCCAAATTTACATTGGAATTATTCATCTGGAACTACTAATTTATTATCAAAAATTCTTCGAAATCAATTTAAAACCCATCAAGAATATCTCGATTTTTGGTATTCGGCATTAATTGATAAAATTGGAATGAACTCAATGGTAGTTGAAACTGATATGTCAGGAAATTATGTTGGCTCATCTTACGGGTGGGCAACAGCAAGAGATTGGGCAAAATTTGGACAGTTGTATTTAAATAAAGGTAATTGGAACGGTGAACAATTATTTGACGATAGTTGGACAAAGTACGTAGCTACACCATCTCAAGGAAGTAATGGAGAATACGGAGCACATTTTTGGTTAAACGCTGGAAATCGTTACCCAGATGCTCCAAAAGATTTGTATTCGTGTAATGGTTATCAAGGTCAAATGGTTTATATTATTCCTTCATTAAATTTAGTAATAGTTAGAATGGGTATAAACGAAGATTTTGATTTTAATACACTATTAAAGGCTATTATTGGTAGTTTAAAAAAGTAAATTGTAAATAAAAAGCCATTTCC
>JAYUFJ010000351.1:0-4295 GCA_043738775.1 Flavobacterium sp.
TTGTCAAAAGCAATCATTCCAGCAAAATCGGCTATTTTTTTACGGGTTGTAAATTCAGATAACCATTTTATATCGTTTTCTAAATCGGGGTAACGATCGAGTTGGGACTTTAAAACTTCGTAAGTTGCCAAAGTATCAGCATTTGCAGAGTGTGCATTTTCTAGATTTTCTCCACAATAAAACTTGTAGGCAGCACTTAAAGTTCGTTCTTCTTTTTTGTGAAAAACAGTTTGCACATCGACTGATACTCGGTTTTTCATATCAAAATCTACTCCTGCTCGCAACATTTCTTCGGCCAACAGCGGAATATCAAATCGATCGGAATTGAATCCGGCCAAATCAGAATCTTTAATCATTGTGTGAATTGTTATTGCTAAATCTTTAAAAGTTGGTTCATTTGCAACTTTTGCATCGTCAATTCCGTGAACTAAAGTAGTAGCGTAAGGTATTGGAATGGTCGGATTTACAAGCCAAGATTTACTTTCTTGATTTCCATTTGGAAATACCTTGTGTATTGCAATCTCTACAATTCTGTCTTTTCCTATATCAATTCCGGTAGTTTCGAGATCGAAAAAGCAAATTGGACGGGTTAATTTTAATTCCATTTTTTTGTTTGAATGAACTACAAATATAGAAAATTGGTTTTTATAAAAGTTTAGAAATGATTTAAAAATTTGAGAACTTATATTACCAAAAAAAGTTTATTTAAATTTTGAATTGGAATCAGTTTTTTATTTTTAAATTTAAACATTTATGAATTAAATTTTAAACAAAATTTTGAATTCTTTGTCAAATAAAAAATTTAACTTGTAACAAATTTATAAAATGAGGCACTAATAATAAGTATGATCGTTAATTTGGAACAGTCGTTTGTAAAGCAATTAAATGAAAACCAGAATATAATCCACAAAATATGTAGGTTATATACTAATGACAGCGATTCACACAAGGACTTGTTTCAAGAAGTCACAATTCAGCTATGGAAGGCATTTCCGAAATTTCGAGGTGATTCAAAATTTTCAACTTGGGCCTATAGAGTGGCTTTAAACACAGCAATCACTTTATATAGAAAAAATACTAGAACTGTTAAAACTGTAGAATATGAAAAGCATAGTTTTTTTATTAGTCAAGTAGATTATAATTCCGAAGAAGAAGAACAATTAAAATTAATGTACAAAGCTGTTTATCAATTAAATGATATTGAAAAAGCTTTGGTTTTTATGTATCTTGAAGATAAAGATTATACGGAAATCGCAGAAACACTTGGCATTAGTGAAGTAAATGCTAGAGTGAAAATGAATAGAATTAAAGGAAAATTAAAAAAAATATTAAATCCGTATTGATGATGGAAGAATTGGATTTATTGAAAAAAAACTGGAACAAAACTAACATTTTCGAACAAATTTCGGAAAGCGATATTTATAAAATGTTGCTTAAAAAATCCTCTTCGATTGTTAAGTGGATTTTTATTGTTAGTCTATTAGAACTAGGTTCTGGTTTATTAATAGGATTAAGTTTGTCATTTACAAAATATGACAATGAGAGTTCTAATTTGCTGAAAAAAATGGGCATTTATAATTATTATATAATTACCACAATTATTTTATATGTTGTCATTTTATTTTTTATCTATCGCTTTTATCAAATGTACAAAACAATTACTGTAACTGATAATGTTAAAAAACTAATACAAACAATAATAAAAACTCGAAAAGTAGTTAAGCAATATATCGTATTTAATTTAAGTTTTAGCGCAGTTTTTTTTGTAATTATTTTAGGATATTCTTTACAATTAACTTATATAGATTATGCCGTTAAACATAATTTAAATCCAGAAATACCAATAAAAGCCTGTTTAATTGGAATTGTTTTTATAATTATTGTAGCAGCTACTTTTACTTTTTTCTTTTGGTTGTTTTATAAGTTATTATACGGCATTTTACTTAAAAAACTTAGTCGCAATTATGAAGAATTAAAAAAAATTGATTTGTAAAACTAAAAAGAATTAATTAAAATTGAAGTCAAATTTAAAAATTCTCAATTTTAATTTCAAACATTTTATCCCAATTTTTACCAACTATAAAAAATGTTTTTGTTTTTTGGTTGTAAGCAATACCGTTTAAAACTCTTTCCTCTGAAGTGTTTTTTACTAATTTTACCAATTTTGCAACATCTAAAATTCCTTCAACAGCGCCGTTTTTCAAGTTAATAACCGCGAGAGCATTTTTATGCCAAATGTTAGCAAATAATTTTCCGTTTACAAATTCTATTTCGTTAAGTTGCTCAATTTTAATGTTTCCAGTATAAACCGAAATGCAATCGATAACCGATAAATCAATTGGGTTCAATTTCCAAATTTTTTCGGTACCATCACTTTGCAACAAATTTTTACCATCATTGGTTAAGCCCCAACCTTGCTTTATTTTATCATCGTAAGTAAAGTTCTTTTCTTTAACAAAAGTTTTTGCATTATAAATAAAACCCTCTTTATTTTCCCAAGTTAGCTGATACAATTTTCCATTTAAAAATGAAATCCCTTCTCCAAAATACATTTTATCTAAATTAATTTGCTTAAAAATTTTACCGGTTTTATAATCGTATTTTCTAAAATAAGAGTTTCCTTCTTGACCAGTACTTTCGCACAAAGTATCGTTATAAAACTCAAACCCTTCGGTAAACGATGTTGTATCGTGAACAAAAGTATTTATTAAAGTATAAGATAATGCTTTTGGTTTAACATTAGATGTAATTTCAATTTGAGTCGAATCAATTTCAATTTTTCCATTAAAATGAATTTTTGCAATTAAAAACTGAATTCCCAATTTCTCTTCTTTCAAATCCTTGACTAACTTAGAATTGGCTTTAACCGAACCTATTTTTTTATCATTTAACAAATACAATACACTATCAATAGCCTCATTTTTGGTATTTTTAATTTTTATATTCAAGGTTTCACCCAAGTCATATTCGCTTTTTAAACCAGAGTTATCGAAGCTAAATATTTTTTTTGAGTCACCACAACTCATCATCAAAAATGCTAATAAAATGACTACTAACCAATTACAATTTTTCATTACTAATAATATAAATTACAATTACAAAAGTATTTAAAAAATAGTTTATTCCCTTGCAAAAAAACAAAAATAGTTTACCTTTGCATTGGCAAGTCCTACACGACCAGCTCCTGCAAACTCCTCCAGGATGGGAACATAGCAAAGGTATGTGGTTGAGCGGTGCGATGTAGGTCGCTTGCCAATTTTTAATACAAACGCTACTCCTATTTTTAATATCTTCCAAATTTGGAAGATTTTTTTGTTTTATATTTAAGTGATTTGTTTAAAATTTTCGTGAAAAAATATCCCAAAATTTAAAATATTTAACCTCAAAAATAGATTTATTAAAACAATAAATATTTTTTATCTTTGAAACACATAATTAAAATATGAAAATTAAAGAAGTTCAAACGATTTTAGAGGAAATAGCTCCGTTGGCATATGCAGAAGATTTTGATAACGTAGGACTTTTAGTTGGCGATGCTAATGCCGAAATAACAGGAATACTGGTTTGTCACGATGCTTTAGAATCAGTTATTAATGAGGCAATTTCAAGAAAATGTAATTTGATAATTTGTTTTCATCCTATTTTATTTTCTGGAATTAAAAAAATTACTGGTAAAAATTATGTCGAAAAATCGGTAATAAAGGCAATAAAAAATGATATTGCCATTTTTGCAGTTCATACCGCTCTTGACAATCATCAAAATGGAGTAAACAAAATTTTTTGTAATTCATTAGGATTAATTAATACAAAAATTTTGATTCCAAAGGAAAATTTCATTTGTAAATTGGTAACTTTTGTTCCAAAAAACAATCATTTAAAGGTAAGAGATGCACTTTTTGAAGCTGGAGCAGGAAAAATTGGCAATTATGATAATTGTAGTTTTCAATCCATTGGAAAAGGAACATACCAAGGAAATCAAAAAAGTAGTCCCGTTATTGGCACAAAATTAAATTTTTTTGAAGGTGAAGAAATAAAACTTGAAGTTACATTTGAAAAACATTTACAAAGCCAAATTTTAAAAACACTTTTTGAAAATCATATTTATGAAGAAGTAGCATACGAACTTTATTCACTTCAAAATTTGCATCAAAACATTGGTTTAGGAATGATTGGTGAACTAGAAAACGAAATGAATGAACTCGATTTTTTAAATTTTGTAAAAGTTAAAATGCAATGTACAAGCATTCGACACACTCAATTTATAAACAAAAAAGTTCGGAAGATTGCAGTTTTGG
>JAYUFJ010000352.1:0-4292 GCA_043738775.1 Flavobacterium sp.
CTGCTGGTAATTTTAAAACTTTAATTCGAACAATGGCAACGCATCCTGCAATGATGTTGTATCTTAATAATCAATCGAATAGTAATACTTCTCCCGATGAAAACTTTGCTCGTGAAGTCATGGAGCTTTTTACTTTGGGTAAAGACCCTTTAAGTCAATACACTGAATCTGATGTAATTGCAGCTGCTAAAGTGCTTTCAGGATGGAGAATTCAAAATGTAAATACCAATAATCCAGTTACTAATTTTAATAATTCATTACATAATACAACTAATAAACAGTTCTCCTCGTTTTTTAACAATACGGTTATTAATAATTCAGGTGCAGTTGAATTGGATACTTTTATTGATATGATTTTTTCTAAAACTAAAGTAGTTTCAGAATATATTTGTCGAAGATTATACCGATTTTTTGTATATTATGATATTGATGCAAATACTGAAACGAATGTAATTACCCCTTTGGCATTAACATTTGTAGCTAACAATTGGAATATTATGCCTGTTTTAAATCAATTATTTAAAAGCCAACATTTTATGGATATGGCTAATCGGGGAGTTTATATAAAATCACCTTACGACTTGGTTATAGGCACTTTACGTACATTTAACATAAATTATAATGTTTCGGATCAAACGAATTATGATGCTCAATATAATGTTTGGAAGTATTTTAACAATAGTGTTTTAAAAGGATTAGAACAATCACAAGGAACAATTCCAAATGTTTCTGGTTGGCCAGCTTTTTATCAAAATCCTTCATTTCATGAATATTGGATAAACTCTAGTACTACACAAAAAAGATTCTCATTTCTTGACAGAATTTTTAATGGATATAATTTGACTTACAACGGTTTAACAACTCGAATTGAAGTTGACTTAATTGGATTTGTTCAACAATTTCCATCAGCAACAATTGAGAATCCAGATTTATTGGTTGATATTTGTTTAAAATATTTACTCCCAATTGATTTGAGTGCTACACAAAAAAACAATTTAAAAGTGCAAACTTTACTTTCGGGACAAATAACTAACTATTACTGGACAGATGCTTGGATAAATTATGTAAGTAATCCAACGAACTCTATTTATTTAAGCACCGTAAAATCAAGACTTAAAGCTTTGCTAGTTACCATTACTCAATTCGCAGAATATCAATTAATGTAATTATAAAAAAAGATGAAAAGAAGAAATTTTATAAAAACAAGTGCATTAGCCACAATTCCTTTAGCTCTTAACGGAATTCCAGTAATGGCATCATCGGCAATTGATAGTAAAACATTAGATTCATTAGCAAATGCCGCAGTAAGTTGCGGTAAAATATTGGTAATTATTCAAATGAATGGAGGAAATGATGGATTAAACACTGTTTTTCCAATTGATAAATGGAGTAATTTAAGTAATGCAAGATCGAATATTTTAATGAATCAAAATCAAGTTTTGCCTTTAAATAATAACGGTACAACAGGTCTTCATCCTGCAATGAGTGAAATGAAAAATTTGTATAACAATGGTAAAATGATGATTGTTCAAGGTGTTTCCTATCCAAATCCAAATTATAGTCATTTTAGAGCTACAGATATTTGGTTTACTGGAGCTAATAGCAATCAAAATTTAACTAGCGGATGGATTGGACGATCATTGGATAAAATTTATCCGAACTTTCCTAACGGTTATCCAAATTCTGATATGCCAGACCCATTAGCAATTCAAATAGGTTCAAGTTTGCCATTTTCTTTGCAAGGCCCAAATATAAATATGGGATACAGTGCTCCAGATCCAGCCACTTTGGTAAATGTAATTAATCAAATCACCGACCCAGCTCCAAATTCCGATTATGGAAGTGAATTGACTTTTTTAAGGTTAATGAAAGACCAAAGTAACGTTTATAGAACGGCCATTCAAACTGCATATAATGTTCAACAAACTTCACCAACAGTTACTTATCCTTCAAGTAATTCATTGGGAAGTCAATTACGTATTGTTGCAAAATTGATTAATGGTGGTTTGAAAACACCTATATACATTGTAAATCATCCAAACACTCATGATACTCACGCAGATCAAGTAGATGGAACCGATAAAACTTTAGGATCTCAAGCTAATAATTTAGGGATTTTATCAAAAGCAATTGGAGCATTCCAACAAGATTTGGATAATATGGGAAAATCCAATATGGTTACTGGTATGACCTTTAGTGAATTTGGTAGAAGAATAACCAGTAATGGTAGTTTGGGTACCGATCACGGTTCGGCAGCACCAATTATGTTTTTTGGAGCAGCTTTAAATACAAATCCAAGTAGTGTTACAGGAACAGCATTCCCAATTCCAGGAATGATAGGAACATCACCAAATTTACCTGCAACAGCAACGGTTAACGATCAAGTGCCAATGCAATTTCAATTTAAACAAATTTATTCAACCATTTTACAAGATTGGTTGTGTATGAGTGAAACTCAGGCAGCAGACGTTTTAGGAGGAACATATTTAAAACTTCCTATTTTTAATACAACACTTTTATCATCAACAAATTTTAATTCAGAAGACAATAATTTTGTTAGTGTTTTTCCTAACCCAGTAATTGACAAAATATTAAATTTACAGTTTAACGATGCTATTAATGATACTATAAATATTCAAATTTATAGCATTCAAGGAATGCAAATTTTTGATAATAACTTTAAAGTGTATAATGGTAGTTTGAGTTTTGAAGTTTCAAATTTCACTTCATCGGGAATGTACATTATGCAAATAAATTACAATCAAAATAAATTTTACAAAAAATTGATGGTGCCTTAATGTGAATTACTATACACTTGTTTTAAATGCTTTTTTTTTTACTAAAAAAGGCATTTTTTGTTTATAAGAATTTTTTTCAATTGCGCAGGCAATTTAATTACACCAGTTAGATGTATAAATGGTATTATATAAAATCAAAATAGTAAACAAAATTTAATCAATCCAAAGTTAAAGCTCCTAAAACTTCATCATACATAAAAGGCCCTCCAGGATATTTAGCTGTATAATCTAAATTCAACCATATTTTGCCACGCTCGTCAATATGGTAATTAATAGAATTATTTTTACTTTCGGATGTAAAAAGAACTTTTTTAATTAAATAATTTACAGTTTCAAGCTCGGATTTATTTCCTATTAAAATTTCTGGATACATATGTCCGCTTGTATGAATTATGCGAGGAGTGCCTCCAATTGAACGGACGCAAGCAGCAATAAGTATTGAATAATCATCACAATCGCCAGATAATAAATTTACAGATTCACTAGCACTTGCAAAATATTCTTGGTTTTTTGGGTCGTGTACATAATTCCAATTTTCGTTTATTTGTTTAAAAACTGCAAAACATTGAATTATTGTTTTATAATCTTGATAACCACGTACATTTTTAAAGTTTTTTAAAGTAGCTATAATTGCAAAATCACGCACCTTTGGATTTTCAAAATCTATGGCGTTAATAACTTCACTTTTATTTGGAAATGGCAATAAATTATCAATAATTATGTCTTGTGGAAACGGATTATCATTCATTGAATATACCATTGATTGATAATCTTCGGATACATTTTTAAATCCGTATTTACCAAATAATGAACCATATAAAAGTGCAATTAAATAAATAAAAATACTAATAAAAGTAATTTTTCTCATTTTTAATAGCACAAACTGAATGCTAATTAAGATGACTAATGCCAAAATAATTCGGTCAAAATGCCAAAATAAGTTTAAATTTAATAAGTTTCGATGTGAAATAATAAATACTGGTATGGAAATTAAAAGATTTAAAACAAAAATTATAATCAAATCAAACGGACTTTTAATCCGAAATTTGGCATCATATTTTTCGTAAAGTGTTTTATTTAATTGTATCATTAACAAAAATGAAAAAAGTTAAAGTACTTTAATCACTTTAGCAAAAGTAGTTTTTTTATCAATAATTTTAAGGTCAAATAACTGATTTTGAATTTTGTTTAACATTTTTTTTGTCAATTGCTTTTGCGACCAATTGGTTAAAGTCAACCATTGTTGAACATCTTCAATTTTTAAATGGTATTTATTAGATAGTCGTTCGTCAATGTTTAAAATATTTTTAAAACTTTGAGTTTTTAAATTTATAATTTCTAAAATTTGAGCTATATTTTGAGGTGCATTTTCTAAAATTTCATTTCTCACAGCGATAACAAAACAAGGCCAAGGTGTTGGACATTCATCAATTACTTTAAAAATTCCTTTGTCTACTAATGGTTTGGTCATAAATCGTTCCCACATAAAATAAT
>JAYUFJ010000353.1:0-4280 GCA_043738775.1 Flavobacterium sp.
CCTGAAACAACAACAGTTTTACCTGTAAAGCTATCACCTTTAGTTTGCAACATACTTTGTGCAAAATATACATCGCCATAACCTGTAGCTTCTGGGCGAATTAATGAACCTCCAAATGAAATTCCTTTTCCAGTTAAAACACCAGTAAATTCATTTCTTAAACGCTTGTATTGACCAAACATATAACCTACTTCTCTTCCACCAACTCCAATATCTCCTGCCGGAACGTCGGTATTTCCGCCTATATGTTTCGATAACTCTGTCATAAAGCTTTGACAAAATTTCATAATTTCATTGTCTGATTTTCCTTTCGGATCAAAATTTGAACCACCTTTACCTCCGCCCATAGGCAAAGTAGTTAAGCTGTTTTTAAAAGTTTGTTCAAAAGCCAAAAACTTCAAAATACTTAAATTTACCGATGGATGAAAACGCAATCCGCCTTTGTATGGACCAATAGCCGAGTTCATTTGAATTCTATATCCCTTGTTAACTTGAGTTTTTCCTGCATCGTCAATCCAGGTAACGCGAAATAAAATCACTCGCTCTGGCTCGACCATTCGCTCTAAAAGCATTTTGTTTTCGTATTTTTTGTTTTTTTCAATAAATGGAATTACCGTTTCGGCAACTTCGGTTACCGCTTGCAAAAATTCTGGTTCATTTGGATTGTTTTTGGCAACCAAATCAATAAAATTGCTAATACTTTGTGACATAATTTGAACTAATTTATTAATGTTTAAGAAATCGATTTCGTAAATTTGGGCAAATATACATTTTAAAGAAATAGTATTTAATTTTTTTAAGTTTTTATTAAAACTTTCTTAGTTTTAATGCAACTCAATTTTTACTAAAAAGCCTGCTCTAAATCTGCCAATAAGTCGTCAATATCTTCAACACCAACACTTAGTCTTACTAAATCATCTGTTATTCCAATTTCTTTTCGTTTCTCTTCAGGTATCGAAGCGTGCGTCATTAATGAAGGGTGGTTTGCTAATGATTCTACTCCGCCCAAAGATTCTGCTAAAGTAAAAACCAAAAGTTTTTCTAAAAACAAAATGGAATCCTCTTTTTTTGCCGATTTGAATGTAAATGAAACCATTCCTCCAAAACCTTTCATTTGTTTTTTTGCAATTTCGTGGTGCGGATGATTGGGCAATCCAGGATAAAAAACTTGAGCTACTTTAGGATGATTACTTAAAAACGCTGCAACTTTTTCGCCATTTTCACAATGACGTTGTACCCGTAAATGCAACGTTTTAATGCCTCGCAATATTAAAAAAGAATCCATTGGACCCAAAGTGCCGCCTGTGGCAAATTGTTGAAAATGCAATTGATTTCCTAATTCCTCGTCCTTCACAATTAAAGCACCAGCAATAACATCGGAATGCCCGCCAAGGTATTTTGTGGCCGAATGCATTACAATATCGGCACCTAAATCTAATGGTTTTTGCAAATAAGGAGTTGCAAAAGTATTGTCAACAGCAAATAAAATTTTATGCTCTTTAGTTATTTTGGCTATAACTTCAATATCTACCAGTTTCATTAACGGATTAGTTGGTGTTTCTACCCAAACTAATTTCGTTTTTGAATTTATTAATGATTTGAATTTTTCAATATTATTCATATCAACAAAATGAAAAATAATGCCCGAATCTTTGTAAATTCGAGTAAACATTCGATATGTTCCTCCGTACAAATCGTCCATGGCAATAATTTCATCACCCGCTTTAAAGGAACGTAAAACACAATCGGTAGCAGCCAAACCAGACGAAAATGCCAATCCACGAGTTCCGTTTTCTATACTTGCCAAGGCATTTTCTAAGGCTGAACGTGTTGGGTTAGCGGCACGACTATACTCGTAATCAGGGTTTAATGGTTTTCCTGGGCTGTTTTGTACAAAGGTAGAGGTTTGATAAACTGGAGGCATAACCGCACCTGTACTTGGGTCATGGTGTTGACCGCCGTGTATAACTTTGGTGTTAAATTTCATATAAACTATTTTTTACAAAGATAAAAAAATGCCGTTAAGATTGGAAATTACTTTTTATATAAATTTGTAGTGATACATAAATATTACCGACATTAAAAAACAAATTGTTATCAAAATAAAAGTTTGTATATTAGTTAAACAATTAAAATTATTAAGTACTGTAGTTGTTTTACAAGTAATTTACAAGAAATGTTTAAAATTTATTTAAAAATACTACTTTTAAGTATAAAATGAATTTTCTTTGTAAAAAAATTGTGAACTAATAAATGTCCACTTACAACAAGTTTAATCAAGTAAACTCAAATAAATAATAGGTTATAAATAGCACCAATTATAAATAATTTTAACAGATATGAAATTAAAAAACATAATTTATTTTCTAGCCACTTGTGATACTTGCCGAAAAATAATTAAAGGATTGCCAAATGCCAATTCATTAACTTATATTGACATTCGTCAAAATCCAATTACCGAAATAGAATTGGATGAAATGTATCAACTTTCGGGTAGTTACGAAGCTTTATTTAGTAAAAAGGCGGTTTTATACAAAACATTAAATTTAAAAAACGAGGCTTTAACTGAAACTGATTTCAAAAAATATCTTTTGGAGCATTACACTTTTTTAAGTCGTCCTGTTTTTATAATTGATGGTAAAATTTATATCGGCAACAGCCAAAAAAATAGTATTGAAGTAAATTCAGTTTTAAACCAGCTCCTATAAATTTAATAGTTGGTTTTAAAATAATTTTGGTTTTATTTGTCAAGTTTTATTGAAATAATTACTAAAAACTTTTAATTATATTTGAAAAATACATAAAATAAAAAATGATACAATCGATGACTGGATTTGGTAAAGCAACTTTGCAATTATCAAACAAAAAAATAACTGTAGAAGTAAAATCGTTGAACAGTAAGGGTTTAGATTTAAATGTTCGTATCCCATCCGTTTACAGAGAAATGGAATTGGGTATGCGCAATCAAATTGCTATAAAACTAGAACGTGGTAAAATTGATTTTTCATTGTTTGTAGAAGCTACTGGCGAAGACACATCATCAAAATTAAATGTTGCTATTATAAAAGGTTACATAAATCAAATGAAAGCAATTGTTGAAAATTCAAATGAAACGGAATTGTTGAAAATGGCAATTCGTTTTCCGGATGCTTTAAAAACCGAACGTGAGGAAATTGACCCGAATGAATGGGAACAAATTCAAACTGTAATTAATGAGGCATTACAAAATATTCAAAATTTTAGAAACGACGAAGGTGCATCATTAGAAAAAGAATTTAATTTACGATTGTCTAATATTCATAATTTTATGTTACAAGCCGTTTCACACGATGCCGAACGTATTGAAACTGTAAAAACTCGTTTAAGAACTGCTTTACACGAATTAAAAGCCAATGTAGACGAAAATAGATTTGAACAAGAATTGATTTTTTATCTAGAAAAATACGATATTACCGAAGAAAAAGTGCGTCTTGAAAACCATTTGAATTATTTTAAAGAAACTTTATCTGGAACTGAAGCCAACGGAAGAAAATTAGGTTTCATTTCACAAGAAATTGGCCGAGAAATAAACACAATGGGCTCCAAATCAAATCATTCGGGGATGCAAAAACTGGTAGTGATGATGAAAGACGAACTAGAAAAAATTAAAGAACAGGTGTTAAATGTACTTTAAATTTAAGAATGTAGATTTACAATATAAGAATTTATGAATAACGGAAAACTATTAGTATTCTCAGCACCTTCAGGATCAGGAAAAACTACTATTGTAAGGCATTTGCTAATGCAAGACGATTTAAATTTAGAGTTTTCAATATCTTCAACAACTAGAGAACCTCGTGGCGAAGAAGTAAATGGAAAAGATTATTATTTCATTTCGTTAAAAGAGTTTAAAAATCATATTAAAGCCGAAGAGTTTTTAGAATGGGAAGAAGTTTATAGAGATAATTTTTATGGAACTTTAAAAAGCGAAGTAGAACGCATTTGGAAAAAAGGAAAAAATGTGATTTTTGATATTGATGTTGCTGGAGGATTGCGAATTAAAAGTAAATACCAAACAGAAACTTTAGCAGTTTTTGTAAAACCACCTAGTGTTGATGAGTTAAAAATTCGCTTAAAAAAACGATCTACCGAAAGTGACGATAAAATAAATATGCGTATCGCAAAGGCGTCAATTGAACTTGCAACTGCTCCACAATTTGATAAAATTATAAAAAATTACGATTTGGATGTGGCGAAAGTTGATGCTTATGAATTGGTTAAGGCTTTTGTAAATAAATAAA
>JAYUFJ010000354.1:0-4239 GCA_043738775.1 Flavobacterium sp.
ATAAGGTTTCAATCCATTAATAACCAATTCACTTGCCGAAGCAGTACTTTTGGTAGTTAAAACGATTACTTTTGATAAGTTTAAACTATTAATTCCCGATCCATCGTTTAAAGTTGTTGTAAATTTAGTATCAAATTGACTTGGATTGTTATTGTTCCAATACACTTGCATTTTGGGGTTCCAAAGTTGTCTTGCAAAAATTTGCCCATTAAATTGTCCAGTAATCATACTCGCCAATCGGCTTGCAGTTGTAATTGAACCACCCGAATTGTATCGTAAATCTAAAATTAAATGAGTTACATTTTGTGTTTTCAAACTGGCAAAAGCCGCATTAAGTTGCGATTCAAAATTAGGGTAAAAGCCATTGTAAATTAAATAACCAATTCGTTTGCTACCTTGGTTGATTACTGTATTTATTAAAACCGGATTTTCAGACAGTATGGTTTTAGTAAGTGAAACTGATAGTCCGTTTGGAGTAATGTTACCATTATCAAAATCGGCAAAATTCATTACATAAGAATCATTTGCCAATAACGATTTATAATTTGAAATAGTTAACGGCGTTCCATTTATGGCATAAAAAATTTTGCCTCGTTGAATGTTTTTTGTAGATGCATCACTGTTTGGAATAATGTATTTTACCCAACCAAAAATATCTGTTGAACTACCCGTTTTATATTTTAATCCATAATCAACTCCATTGTTTTTTGTAGTGCCTGATAATATTCCTTCTAAAGTATTATAATCAGAAAAAATAACACTAAAACGGTCAATGTTTGGGTCAATTCGCAATGCATTGAATAAATTGGAAGGGTCATTATAATTTTTTAAAAAATTATTTAAATCGCCTTGATTGCCAAAACGGTCATCACGCAAGTTTGGCGCATCTGGTTGCCATAGGTAAAATTGATTCAACCCTTTCCAAACAAAATCGTTAACTTGTAATTCTGATGGAACATTTAAATCATCGTTTTTACTACAACTGGTTGTAAATAAAATAAATGGTATTAAAAAGGCAATTATTTTCAAAGTATTTTTCATAGTAACTTTAATATTAATTTCAAATTTAAAACTTTTTTTTAATACTATGTAACAAAATTTAAGTTACTTCGTCTTTACATTATAATCATCAATTAAATGAATCAAAACGAGTTTATAAAATTGGTTTCTCCATTCAAAGACAAGCTCTTTCGATTGGCAAAACGATTACTCGTGAGTGTTGAAGAAGCCGAAGATGCCACACAAGAAGTTTTAGTAAAATTGTGGTTAAAAAACGATGGTTTAGATAAATATAATAGTGTAGAAGCATTAGCAATGACGATGACAAAAAATTTTTGTTTGGATCAGTTAAAGTCGAAACGAGCTACTAATATGACTTTAGTCCATTCTAATTATTCAAGTAATGAAGCAAGTTTGCAACAAAAATTAGAAGATAAAGATAGTTTAAATTGGGTAGAAAAGATAGTTAATGAATTGCCAGAGCAACAACGATTAATTGTTCAAATGCGTGATATAGAGCAATATGAATTTGAAGAAATTGCCAAGATTTTAGAAATGAATGAAACAGCAATTCGTGTTGCGTTATCAAGAGCCCGAAAAACGATTAGAGAATTTATGACAAAAAAGCATAATTATGGAATTAATTAAAATAGAATATTTAATAGAAAAATACTTTGAAGCAGAAACAAGTAGTGCCGATGAACAAGTACTTCGCGATTACTTTTCATCACCAAATGTTGCGCAGCATTTACAGCAATACCAATCGGTTTTCGAGTATTTTAAACAAACAAAAAACGAACAATTTACTGCAAGTATTCCTTTACAAACTAAAAAACGTAATGTTAAATGGTTATCAATTGCTGCAAGTGTAACAATTTTGTTTGGTGTTGCCACTTTTACATTTTTAAATAATGAAACGACTAAAGTTTCGGAAAAATTAGGTAGTTACGACAATCCGGAAGTTGCCCTAAAAGAAACCCAAAAAGCATTAGCAATGTTATCAACTCAAGTTAATATTGGAATTGAAAGTGTAAATTATTTATCGACTTATCAAAAATCGAAAGAGAAAATATTTAAGTAAGAGTTTTAAGAATTAATCAAAAAATAATAATAAATCACAATTTTAAAAATAAAATAAGATGAAAAATTTAAAAAAAATAATCGCAATTGTATTGGTTACTTTAGCATCAAATAGTTTTTATGGACAATCGGTTTTCGATAAATTCGACAATCAAGACGCGATAACCACAATTATTGTAAACAAAAAAATGTTTTCGTTGATGAGTAAAATTGACACGAAAGATAAAGAAAGTCAGCAATTTATGAATTTGGTAAAAAAACTTGACAATTTAAAAGTTTTTATTACAGATAGCGACAAAAAATCGGACGAGATGAAAGCTACCGCCGATAAATTTGTAAAAACAGAAGGTTTAGAAGAATTAATGAAAATTTCTGAAAAAGGCAAAAATGTAAAAATTTTCGTAAAATCAGGAGCTACCGATTCACAAATTAAAGAGTTGATGATGTTTATTGAAGGTTCTGGAAAAGAAAAATCGGTGTTAATGTCGTTAACAGGAAACTTTGATTTAGATGAACTGTCAGTTTTAACCGATAAAATGAACTTGCCTGGCGGAAGCGAATTGAAAAAAGCAGCAAAAAAATAAATTCATAATTTTTAAGATGCACTTCGGTGCATCTTAAATTTAACCCTAAAAATCGAAAAAAAATGACAAAATTTATAGTTTATTTAGCTATCGCTTTGAGTTTATTGCTAACAAGTTGCAACACCAAACCTAATTTACAAAATTATTTTGTAAACAATCAAGAAAAGCAAGGATTTATAGCTTTTGATATTTCGCCAAGTATTTTAAATGTTGATAAAACAAAGCTGTCTGTCGATGAAAAGACTACTATCGAATCTTTCGAAAAAATGAATGTTCTGGCCTTTAAAATTGACAATAAAAATAAAAGTCAATACACAACCGAAAAAGAAAAAGTGAGAACTATACTTAAAGACACAACTAATTATCATCAATTAATGAAATTTGGAATGGGTTCTCAAGGTGTTTCCGTTAGTTATGTAGGTACAGATGATAACATTAAAGAATTTATTGTTTTTGGTAACAAAGACGACAGTGGATTTGGACTAGTTCGTGTTTTAGGAAACAATATGAAGCCAGAAAATGCAATGAATTTAATCTCAATTTTAAAAAATTCAAAAATAGATACCGACCAATTTAAGGTCTTAAAAGATATAATAAAATAAAAATTTTAAGGTTAGTTAAAATGATATTCTCCCTTAAATTTTTTGCTTAATTAGCACAAAATTTTTAAGGGAGTTTATTTATAATTTATCTTCTGCCGTGGTTACCGCCCATTTTAACTCGATTCATCTGAATTCTGCCACTTTTATTAAAGTTTCGATTTCCTCGATAAAAATTATTTTGTATTTTGTAGTTGCGAGCATAAATTACAGAGTGATGGCGATATGGAGAATAAAAATTTCTAGAATTTCCAAACCTAAATGTTACGGCAGGCCGGAAATAAAAACGGTGTGGAGCACAACGATTATAGAAAACATTATATCTAATTGGATTCCAAGGGCGGTACCATCGCGGATAATTGTTCCAGTAATAAGGTGAACGCCACAATACATAACTTGGAGCATACATAAATTGAATGCTTGGCCACAGCCAAACGTTAACAAAAATTTGATTTATAGAAATCTTAGGTGCGTTTGGTCCTTTTTGATTTGTAATAGTTTCAGTAGTTTCAAAAGGTTCAACTATAGTATTTTCTGCATATAAATCGTTGTCGCCAATTATTTGCAATGAAGCTTCTCGATTGCCTGTTTTTTCAATGTAAATTGTAGCAATATCTTGTTTTTCAGAATCGTTAAATGAAGTACTCAATACCAAAACGTGCGAATTTTCATTTTTAATGTCTTCAACAGAAACATAATCGGTTTTCCCATCATTGTTGAGGTCAAGATTGTTTACATTGTTGGATTCGGTATTGATTAAAGTTTCAAATTCTTCAACAGAACTTGCTTTTTTTAATAATACTAATGAACCCTGTAAACTAAAATTGTCACCCGTATTTTGGAGTTCTGCTTCGGGTTGGGCAAAAATTACTGTTGAAAATAACCCAACAAGTAAAAAGGAAATGATATTTTTCATAATTAAATCAGTTTTACTTTAAGACTCTTTAAAAACAAAATGGTTTAATTATATTTTAAAA
>JAYUFJ010000355.1:0-4224 GCA_043738775.1 Flavobacterium sp.
TGTAAAAATTACGATGGCGATGTACAATCGGATACTGTTGCACAAGGATTTGGTTCATTAGGATTAATGACTTCTGTTTTAGTAACTCCTGATGGAAAAACGGTTGAAGCTGAAGCAGCTCACGGAACCGTAACGCGCCATTATAGAATGCACCAACAAGGAAAAGCAACATCAACAAACCCAATTGCATCTATTTTTGCTTGGACTCGGGGTTTAGAACACCGTGGAAAACTCGATAACAATCAAGAGTTAATAAATTTCTGTTTGGCATTAGAACAAGTTTGTATTGAAACAGTTGAATCGGGAAAAATGACCAAAGATCTAGCTAGTTTAGTAAAACCAAATGGATTAACAGATAAAGATTATCTAACTACAGAAAAATTCTTGGCAGCAATTAAAGATAATTTAGATAAAAAATTAGCATAATTATTTTAACAATTTTAAAAAGCGACCTAGGTCGCTTTTTTTATTCTTGTTTACTCAAAAAATTCATTAGAAACAATTGACATTTTTGAAATAAATAAACTTATTTCTAAATAAAAAAATCTCGAATTCATAAATTTATAATTATATATTTACTTTGAATTTTTGAATTCTGGAAAGAATATTTATTTCTTGTCAAAATTAAACTCTTGAATTAAAAAGTTTGAAGTTTTAACTGCTTTCGGATTAAAAATTTCGTCTAATTTGGCATTTAAAATATAGTATTTTCCATTTACACGAGTTCCTGTTGTTGGAAATGTTAACTCGGCAGTAAATTCACCCTCGTTTTTTGCAGTAGCCCAATTGTCATTTGAAATTAATTTAATAATTTTTTTACTGCTGTTCGAAATTACCACCAACTCATTTTTGTGTAGAACCATTCCATCGGCACCTAAAATAGGTTCAGTTGCAACTTTAGATATTTTTTTTGTTTTGATTTCAACTTTGTAAATGTCTCCTGTATTGGATTGACAAACTAGTAAATAATCTTCTTTTTGGTTACAAACTATTCCATTTAAGTTGAAACCTTCACCTTTCCAGCTATCTGAAGTTACAAAAACTTCGGCATTTCCGGTTTGTGAAACCTTATAAATTATTGGCGATGCGCTGTTATTTACATAAATATTTCCTGCCGCATCAAATGTCATATCGTTAGCAAAATTTCCACCACCAGTTTTATTTATTAACGCCAAATCGCTAATAAATTTTCTTTTCCCTGTAGTTAAATTGTAGGCAGCCAATTTTGCAATTTTCATTGGAGCACTAGTTTTTACTGAAACTCCTGGATCTGAAATTGCTACATATAATAGATTACGCTTTTCATCGGCCAAAATACCAATTGCCGATATACTTTCTGGATCATTTATAAAAGTAGTATATTTTCCAGACCAATCTACTTTTCCAATTTTACCATAATGTAATGAACTTACATAAAACGATTTAGCCTTGTGACTGTAAGCTATTCCTTCTGGATATAATTCATTTTCGGAAAACTTAATGCTTTGTGCAAAAGTTAATGTTGTTAATAAAAGTGTAGCTGCAATAAATAAATTTTTCATTTTTATGATTTTTTAGAGCTACAAAAGTAAAAAAATCAAACCAATATTTATTTAATTTAGATAACTTTAAGAAAAGTTTATTCTTCAATTTTTTTAACCATTTGATTTTCTTTTACGATAATAACCTTTGCTTTTACACCAGTGGTCAAGTTCCAAATATTCGAGGTAACTAACTTATTTTTATCATCAAACATTACAAATTGAGCTGTATTTGGGCCCGATTCACCTTGGTTAAGAGCCTCAAATTCAATTACATTAAAACCTTGATTGAGTTCGAAAAACAATTCTCTAAATGCTGACTCTAATGTAATATCATTGGCAATTACATTACCATTTAACCAAATTCTAACTCGGTCACCATCAACAGCTTCGTGATCACGACAACCAATTTTTATGGTTTTGGAACCCGTTTTAAATTCTCCTAAAAAGGTATCACTTTTAAATCGTTCTTCTACAACTCCTTCTTTTTTATTGAATCGGTCGGTATATAATTCTGAAGCATTTTTTGGTTCTTCTTTTGATTGACTTGTTGATTCACCAATTTTAGGTAATGTAGAAACACTTTGCCATAAATTAGAATTATTTTTTAAAAATTTACTTTCAAATTTTATAGCGTCGCTTGAAGTTTTATTGGGTGAAATTGAAATATTAGGATTCACTTTTGGTGGAATTGCCTTAAATCCAATTTTGCGTTTAGGCATTTCAAATTGAGCAGTAACTCCAAATGAAACAAATATTAAAAAAATTTGTAAAAATAATTTCATATCAAAATATAATATTTTGTAAAAGTATTTAAAAATCATCTTAAAAAAAATCATAATTAACCATAGATTAACATTTGATTTGATTTTTAAATTGGTTAATTTATCATATTTGCTAAACTTTTTTATTTAAACTCTTTTCAAGTTTGTAACAAATTGGTCCTTCAATCGTCAAATAAAAAAAACAATTATGAACTTTAAATATATCAAATTATTTGCTATTTTGCTAATCACTACACTTTCTTTTTGCCAAGAAAAATTTACAATTAGTGGTGTTATAACAGATAAAAAGAATAGTGAAACTTTAATTGGTGTAAATGTAACAGTTGGAAGTGCAAAAGTTTTTACGACTACTAACGAATACGGATTTTATTCAATAACATTACCAAAAGGAAATTACGAGTTAACTGTTACCTATATTGGTTATGGTTCATTTAATGAAATAATTGAATTAAACCAAAGCATTAAAAAAAATATTTCACTCTATGAAAGTGGTGCACAAGAGTTGCAAGAAGTAATTGTTATTAACGAAAAAACAAAAATTAACACTCGATCGGCCGAAATGAGTGTAAACAAATTATCTATTGGTGCTATAAAAAAAATACCTGCCGTTTTAGGCGAAGTCGATTTATTAAAAGCTATTTTACTACTTCCGGGTGTTACCAATGCTGGAGAAGGCGCATCAGGTTTTAACGTTCGAGGTGGCGGAGCCGATCAAAATTTAATTTTATTAGATGAAGCAACAATTTTTAACTCATCACATTTGTTTGGTTTTTTCTCGGTTTTTAATCCTGATGCTGTTAAAGATTTGAAATTGTATAAAGGTGGAATTCCTGCTCGATTTGGCGGTCGAGCATCATCAGTATTAGAGATTTATCAAAAAGATGGAAACAACAAAAAATTCGGAATGACTGGCGGTATAGGTTTGGTTTCGAGTAGATTGCTTGCCGAAGGGCCATTTGTTGATAAAGGAAAAGGCTCTTTTTTAATTGGTGGTCGGGCTTCATATGCACATTTATTTTTAAAATTATCCGAGCAACAAAAAAAGAATACTGCTTATTTTTACGATTTAAATACCAAATTTACTTACAAGCTTAACGAAAAAAACAGCCTTTATTTATCGGGTTATTTTGGTCGCGATGTTTTTGGAATAGGAAATAGTTTTGTAAACACTTACGGAAATTCAACTTTCAATTTACGATGGAACCATTTGTTTAGCGATAAATTATTTTCAAATTTATCATTAATATATAGTGATTATTATTACGGATTAAATATTGATGTGGTAGGATTCAATTGGGATTCGGGCATAAAAAATTATAGCATTAAATACGATTTTAAAAATTATATTTCCGAAAAATTAAAGCTAAATTTTGGTTTAAATGCTATTTATTACGATTTTAATCCTGGTACATTATCACCATCAAAAGAGGGCTCTGGAATTAATTTTGATCAACTAGATAAAAAATATGCGTTTGAACCTTCATTGTACCTAGATGTTGAACATAAAATTAATAATTTTACAATTGCTTACGGATTGCGTTCGAGCAGTTTTTATCGATTGGGTCCTTCAACAATTAATTATTACTCAAATAACGAGCCTGTTACCTATAATTCCGATTTAAAAATTTACGAAAAAGCTACTCCAATTTCTACTAAATATTTTGGAAAATCAGAAGCAATAGAAAAATTTTATAATCTTGAACCTCGTTTTTCAATGTCATATTCACTTACCGACGATAAATCAATTAAAATTGGTTACAATAGAATGGTACAATATTTACAACTAATTTCAAATACGGCTTCTCCTACTCCGCTTGATGTTTGGACGCCAAGTGATAACTACATTCAGCCTCAAATTGCAGATCAAGTTGCAGGTGGCTATTTTGTAAATTTTAGTGATGGAAAATATTCTTTTGAAG
>JAYUFJ010000356.1:0-4219 GCA_043738775.1 Flavobacterium sp.
TAGCATAAACCATTTTTCCACCTGGTTTTACAATTTTCGAATAATTTTCTAGTACTTCAGCTTGAATTTTTCTTATGTTGTCAATAAATTCTGGTTGTAATTTCCACTTGGCATCTGGATTTCGTTTTAAAACTCCCAGTCCGCTACAAGGAGCATCAATTAAAACTCTATCGGCTTTTTCGTGCAATTTTTTTATTACTTTGGTTGAATCAATAATACGATATTCTATATTAAAAGCTCCATTACGCTTAGCTCGAAGTTTCAACTGCTTTAATTTACTTTCGTATAAATCCATTGCAATTAATTGTCCTTTATTCTCCATTAAACTGGCCATGTGCAAAGTTTTTCCACCAGCTCCTGCGCAAGTATCGACCACTCGCATACCAGGTTTAACATCTAAAAATGCTGCAACTAGCTGTGATGAAGCATCTTGAACTTCAAAAAAACCTTCTTTAAAAGCATCATTCATAAAAACATTAGCGCGTTCTTTTAATATAAGTGCGTCGGGCTGATTTTGTAAAAAATCAGTTTCAATGTTTAAATCCATCAATATATTACGGAGGTTTTCTTTGGTAGTTTTTAAAGTATTGGTTCTTAAAATTACTTTTGCTTGTTGGTTTTGCGCTGCAATTTCTTTCGTCCAAATTTCTTCACCTAATTCTTTAACACACAATTCATCCATCCAATCTGGAATAGATTCTCGCATTACTCGAATTTTGGACAATTCGTCAAATTTACCTTTTATTTTTCTTTCTGGAGTTCCTTCCAATTGTTTCCAATCTGGAATTTCAAATCCTCGCATAACAGCCCACGATGCAAACATTCTCCATATTGAATCTCGGTCAAATGGAGCTTTTACATTTGCTATTTCAGCATACAATCGTTTCCAACGTACAATTTCATATATAGTTTCAGCAACGAATTTTCGGTCGGCGCTTCCCCAGCGTTTGTCTTTTTTTAAAGCTCTTGCAACAACTTTATCTGCATATTCACCTTCATTAAAAATTGCATTTAGCGAATCTATTGTGGTGTAAACTAAGTTTCTGTGTAATCTCATTTTAATTTTTATTCGGTTGCAAAGGTATAGCTTTTATATAAAAACAACTATTTATAATTGGAAACCTTTTTAATAAAATGATACTTAAATAATATTGATAACTATTCTTGAATGTAAAATCAAATTATGAACGAATATTTTATTTAACGATAGTTTTATACAGCATTTAATATATACTAAATATTTGAAAATCTGTTTTTTAACTGTGAGGATGACAATCAACTCGTTTCATGCCTTCAATTTCAGGTGGATGCAAAACCATAGGAAATTGCTCAACTTTTACGGATGAACTGTCCAAACCAAAACTTTTTTCTTCTGAGAAACTAAATTTTTTCATAAAAAAATAGGCACTCATAACTATATTTTCAAACCAAGTTAAATCACTATCATTGGATAGGAATTTTTCGGAAAGTACAAATTTAAAATCACCTAAAATATTATTTTTATTTAATGATTCATATCGACTTGTGATGTCTACTTCTCCTTTTGCAACCATATCTTTAAGAACTTCTTTAAACATTAGGTTAATTTTTGTTGGTTCTCTAAATCCTAAATAAAAATCAACTCTATAGATATCATCACGAACAATTTCGGTAACTCGATATTCTTTTCGATAAGGCTCACTTAAAATATTAACGTGAATAAACCAATAAATATCTGCACGTTTCGGTCTTTTTTGTAAAATCGAATACATTACTTTATCTTCAATTTCGTCTGTTCTATTCGAATTGGTCATATACACCAAATGGGTTGCATATTTGGGTATGGATAAATCAACACTTAGTTCGGCTAATACTTTTTTGTAATGATCAATTTTTACAATTTTTGTGTAGGCTTTACTTATTTTTTTTGCTAAATACCATGTAGTCATTATTCCAACTAGAATTAATGCGATGCTCAATGTAACGTTACCTCCGCGTTGAAATTTATCTAAATTGGCTAATAAAAAAGCCACTTCAATTGTTAAATAAACTGCAATAAGTGGAGCTATAACAAACCATTTTACACGCTTTAATACTAAATAAAAGTTCAATAAAACTGTTGTCATTATCATACATAAAACAATTGCCAAACCATAGGCAGCTTCCATATTTTGAGATTCTTTAAAATATAAGACGATTCCGACGCAACCAGCAAAAAGCAACCAATTTATCGATGGAATATACATTTGACCTTTAACATCAGTTGGGTACTTAATTTTAACTTTAGGCCAAAAATTCAATCGCATAGCTTCGTTAATTAATGTAAACGAACCGCTAATTAAAGCTTGTGATGCAATTACTGCTGCTAAAGTTGCAATTACAACGCCTGCTGGTAAAAACCAACTCGGCATTATTAAATAAAAAGGATTTGGATTTACTGGATTTAAACTCAATAAGGTTTTACCTTGATGAAGTAATAAATAAGCTCCTTGACCAAAATAATTTAAAACCAAAGTAGTTTTTACAAAAATCCAACTAATTCTTATATTTTTACGTCCGCAATGTCCCATATCCGAGTACAATGCTTCGGCGCCTGTTGTACATAAAAAAACAGCTCCTAAAATATAAAATCCTTGACTACTTACGTGGTTTGCCAACAAATTGTAGGCATAATAAGGATTTAATGCATTAAATACCTCAAAGTTAGTTACCAATTGAGTTAATCCTAAAATACCAAGCATTGAAAACCAAATAAGCATCATTGGTGCGAAAAATTTCCCAACTAATTTTGTACCAAATTGTTGAATTAAAAACAAACCAAATAATATTCCTAAAACAATTGAAGTTAAAGGAATTTTTGGATCGAAAATCCGAAGTCCTTCAACTGCAGATGATACTGAAATTGGTGGTGTTATAATTCCATCGGCCAATAATGCGCTACCACCAATAATTGCTGGAACAATTAACCATTTTATTTTAGTTCGTTTAACCAAAGCATATAAAGCAAAAATTCCACCTTCACCATGATTATCGGCACTCAAAGTAATTATTACATATTTAATAGTAGTTTGTAGGGTCAAAGTCCAAAAAATACAAGACAATCCACCTAAAATTAAATCTTTTGAAATTAAATCGGTACCTAAAATGGCTTTCATAACATATAATGGAGAAGTTCCAATATCGCCGTAAATTATGCCTATTGTAACTAATAATCCTGCAATTGAAAGTTTACTGTGTAATTGTTGATGGTTGTGCGAACTCATAGGTTTTAATAAAAGTTTACAAATATATTATTTTAAAATAATTTGAATTGTGAAAAATCTTTTTTTTTTAAAATAAGCTAGCTTTTTTTAAAAATTTGTCATTTCAGTTTTTTTAGATATTAAAATATTAAATTTGCATATTAAAAATTATATCTACAAATGATGAAAAAATCTTTAACTACCTATTTAACTTCTTTTTTATTCTTATCGAGTTTTATGATGCAAGGTCAGTTTTTTAAGTCTATAATTATAGATACTTTATTAAAAGATAAAATTAGCATTCGAGCCATATCCTTAAACAAAAATAAAATTTTTTACGTTGCTGATAAAAATCGAATTGGTGTTTTAAATTTAAAGAATGGAAAAAAAGTTGAAAAAAAAATAATTAACGATTCATTAAAAATTGAGTTCAGAAGTTGTTTCAAAACAGTTGATGCTTTTTTTGCTTTATCAATAGCTAATCCTGCGCTTTTGTATAAATTTTCAAATAATTTAGAAACAATAAAACTAGTTTACGAGGAACGAAATGAAAAAGTATTTTATGACAGTATGCAATTTTATGACGATTTAAATGGAATAGCAATTGGTGATCCAATCGATGGGTTTTTAAGTATAATTACCACAAAAGATGGTGGTATTACTTGGCAAAAAAGCAGAAATGAAAATTGTCCAAAAGTTGTTGAAGGTGAAGCCGTTTTTGCAGCTAGTAACACCAATATAAATATAAAAAATGGAATGATCTGGATAGTTTCTGGAGGAAAAAAATCTAGAATTTTTTATTCACCAAACAAAGGAATATCTTGGCAAATATTTGAAACACCAATCGTTCAAGGCGAAGTAATGACTGGAGTATTTACACTAGATTTTTATAATGATAAGATTGGATTTATTGCTGGAGGAAATTATGAAAAACCCAACCAAAATTTTCAAAATAAAGCCATTACTTTTAATGGAGGCAAAACTTGGAAATTAGTGGG
>JAYUFJ010000357.1:0-4215 GCA_043738775.1 Flavobacterium sp.
AATAACAACAATCCGTCACGGTATTCGTCGATTACTGCTGAAAATTCGGGGAATTCTTTTTCTAAATTATCATTGTAATACTGGCTTAATTGCTCGTCGGTAAAATTTTTATACAAACCTTCGGTCAATTTATTGATTGGTTTGGGTTTATATGATGAACTTTGCTGTGCATTAATGTATTTTAAAAATGAAGTTCCGGTAACTGGGGTTTTTTCTATTAAAAATAAAGTACCTTCAAATGGTTTTGTATCGGCAGGAATTTCCCATTTTGAATCGTAATAGGTATCTTTAACTTCATTGCTAACAGCATTAAGCAATTTTGTGTTTGTTTTAATTTGATATTTTTTCGTAATTTATCGTTTAAAGAATTGGTAATTAAACGAGAACGATCGTCTTTACTTATTTTATTTTCTAAATCGGTTTTCGACTCAGCTAAAGTTTTAACAGGATATTTTTCTATTAATTTTACAATATGCCAACCAAATTGTGATTGAAATGGTTTTGACATCGGATTTTCTTTAGTTAATTCAAATGCTACATTCTCGAATTCATCCGAACTTAATTGTCCTGAACTAAAACGGTTTAAAACACCACCTTTTGATGACGATGATTTATCTTCTGAAAATTGATTGGCTAATTCTTCAAATTTTTCACCTTGCTGAATTTTTTTATAAATATCATCAATTGTTGCTTTTGGTTTTGTGACATCTTCGCCTTCTTTGGCTTTCAAAATCATAATATGTGCCACAGTAATTTCACCTCTGTTGGCACGCATTTCATTAACTTTTATAATATGATATCCAAAACGAGTTCGTACAATTTTAGAAATAGCTCCAACCGGAGTTTTGTAGGCTGCCGATTCAAAAGGATAAATCATTCTAAAAGCCGAAAAATAACCTAAATTTCCTTTATTATCTTTTGCAGATGGATCTTCGGAATTTGCTTGTGCTAAAGTTCCAAAATCTTCACCAGAAATTGCTTTTTCTCGAATTAATACAGCTTTTTTATACGCAATTAGAGTATCTGGAGGTAAAGCATTTTCATCACATTTAATTAAAATATGCGATGCATTTACTTCTTTTTGAATTCTTGAATAAGCCTCATCAACCAATTCTTTTGTAACTTTTGAATCGGTTGTATAGTTTTTAGCCAGTTGCGATCGGTAGGTTTTAAGTTCGTTTTTATATTGATCACCATTTTCTAAACCCAATTTATAAGCTTTGTTAACTTTTAATTTATACCCTAAAAAAAGTTCTAGGTATTGATTTAAATCTTTTTGAGATTCGTCTTTCACTAAATCAAGATTTTTTTTATAAATCCTTTCAAATTCATCGGTATAATAAGGCTTTTGATCTATTGTAAATAAAACTTCTTTCGGACTATTTTGGGCCTTGGTAATCAAAGAAATAGTAAGAAATAATCCTAAAAATAATTGTTTCATAATTGATGCGATTGAGCGTTGCTTATTTAGTTAATTAACAATCCACAAAAATAGCAAATCGATGTTATTAAACAAGTATAACAATTAGTATTAACAAAAATTTATTAACAAATAATTCAAGCTTTTGTGTTGAAATGCAAATTGTAATTCGTTTTTTGTTTTATTAATAGTATTTTTGCAATCATTAAAATATTAGTATGACTTTTTTAGAAGAAATTAAACGCCGCCGAACTTTTGGAATTATTTCGCATCCCGATGCCGGAAAAACTACATTAACCGAAAAATTACTTCTTTTTGGTGGTGCAATTCAAGAAGCTGGTGCAGTAAAAAACAATAAAATTAAAAAAGGAGCAACTTCCGATTTTATGGAAATTGAGCGTCAACGTGGAATATCGGTAGCCACATCGGTTTTGGCATTTAATTATAAAGAAAAAAAAATAAACATTCTTGATACACCAGGCCACAAGGACTTTGCCGAAGACACATTTAGAACTTTAACTGCTGTCGATAGTGTAATAGTAGTAATTGATGTTGCCAAAGGTGTTGAAGAGCAAACTGAAAAATTAGTTTCGGTTTGTAGAATGCGAAAAATTCCCATTATTGTATTTATAAACAAGATGGATCGTGAGGGTAAAGATGCCTTTGATTTGATGGATGAGGTAGAAAAAAAATTGGGTTTACATGTTACTCCATTAAGTTTTCCTATCGGAATGGGTTATGATTTTAAAGGTATTTATAACATTTGGGAACAAAATATCAATTTATTTAGCAGTGATAGTCGCAAAAACATTGATGATACGATTGCTTTTTCGGATATTCAAAATCCGGAATTAGACAAAATAATTGGTTCTAAACCGGCAAATACCTTACGTGAAGAATTGGAATTAATAGATGAAGTTTATCCAAAATTTGATAGACAAGAATATCTTGACGGTAATTTACAACCCGTTTTCTTTGGTTCTGCTTTAAATAATTTTGGTGTTCGTGAGCTGTTGGATTGTTTTGTAGCCATAGCTCCAACTCCAAAACCAAAAGATTCGGATACACGATTGGTATTGCCCGAGGAAGAAAAAATGAGTGGATTTGTATTTAAAATTCATGCCAATATGGATCCAAAACACCGAGATAGGCTGGCATTTATTAAAATAGTTTCAGGCACTTTTGAGCGAAATAAACCTTATGAACATGTTCGTTTAAAAAAGAGCTTAAAATTCTCGAGTCCGAATGCTTTTTTTGCAGAAAAGAAAGAAATAGTTGATATTTCTTACCCAGGAGATATAGTTGGGTTACATGATACAGGTAATTTTAAAATTGGTGATACGTTAACCGAAGGCGAAATAATGAGTTTTAAGGGAATTCCGAGTTTTTCACCAGAACATTTTAGATACATTAATAATGCAGATCCGTTAAAAGCAAAACAACTTGAAAAAGGAATAGATCAGTTAATGGATGAGGGAGTTGCTCAATTGTTTGCTTTAGAAATGAACAATCGAAAAGTTATTGGAACTGTTGGAGCTTTACAATACGAAGTAATTCAGTACCGACTGGAACACGAATATGGTGCTAAGTGTACTTACGAAAACTTCCCTGTACACAAGGCTTGTTGGGTTCGCCCAGATGATGCTAAAAATGAAGAGTTTAAAGAATTTAAACGAGTAAAACAAAAATTTTTGGCTCAAGACAAGTACAAACAATTGGTTTTCTTGGCCGATTCTGATTTTACGATTCAAATGACTCAATCGAAATATCCAAGTGTTAAATTGTTTTTTACTTCTGAAATTGACTAAGCTAATAAGGTTTAAGGTTAGAAAAATGGTTTGGTTTATTTGTGTTGTACGCAAGCTTCTGGAAAATCGTACAAATACAACATTCTTCTTGAAGATTTCACCAAAAAAAGCATCGAAAATATTAAAGCAAAAAAAATTGAGGAATAAAATTTATTAATACGAAAGTTTAATTCCAAATAAGTTAATATATTTGCGTATAACACAAATTAATTTAGGAAGTGGAAATTAATAGAATTAAAGTTGTACTTGCGGAAACCAGGAGAAAAAATAAATGGTTAGCCGAACAATTGGACAAAGATGAGTCCACAATTTCACAATGGTGTACTAATGCAAGACAACCATCATTAGACACATTATTGAATATAGCAAACATATTGAAAATTGATATTAGAGAATTACTTTGTTCAACTAAAGATAAAATTGAAAATGGAAAATATTAGAACATATATTGACCTATTTTCAGGTTGTGGAGGTTTATCTCTAGGATTGCATAATGCAGGTTGGAAAGGTGCTTTTGCTATCGAAAAAAGTGAAGATGCTTTTAAAACACTTGAACATAATTTGATTAAAAAGAAAAAACATTTTAATTGGCCAACTTGGTTGGAACAAAAACATCACGACATTAATGAAATTCTAGAAAATCATTCCGGAAATTTAATTTCATTAAGAGGAAAAATAGATTTAGTGGCAGGTGGTCCGCCTTGTCAAGGATTTTCTATGGCTGGAAGAAGAATAGAAAATGATTCAAGAAACGATTTAATTAATTCTTACATTAAGTTTATTGAATTAGTAAAACCAAAATTAATTTTTTTTGAAAATGTAAAAGGATTTACACTTGGTTTCAAAAATAATGATACAAAAGGTACAGCCTATTCTACTTATGTTTTAGAAAAATTGGAAAGTTTGGGTTATTCTGTAAAAGGTCAATTAATAGATTTTTCAAAATTTGGAATTCCACAAAAAAGAACTCGATTTATTTTGGTTGGA
>JAYUFJ010000358.1:0-4207 GCA_043738775.1 Flavobacterium sp.
CTTTAATGTACTCAATTTGAGCTTCGTCATAACTACCAGATCTATAAAGTGTGGTGGCTTTATACAAATAGGTTCTTCCAGCATTAACATCATCATGAATCAAAACAAATAATTTATTGGCTTTGTTGTAAAAATACAATGTACTGTCGGGCATTGATTTATTTTCGTAATAATCACCTATATAGCGCAAGGCGTTGGCAGTTTGTCGTAAATCATTAGACTTCTCAGCCAGTTTCAAGGCAATTTTACTATTTTTAAAATACAATTCAAATTGGTTGCAATTGTAATAACGGTCGGCAATTTTAAAAATCAAATTGCGTTTTACCGAATCGTTGGCAAAATTGGTAATTTTTTTATTAACCAATTCAAGTATTTTTTCTTTTTGAGTACAATTCAAGTAAGAACTATCAGATGACAACAATAAGTTTAAAAATCGATTTTTACTATTTTCAGTAATTGTTTTTTTAGTACAACTTGAAAGTGTAATTATGAGGTAAATAAAAAGAAGTATATTTTTTTTTGGCACAATAATAACTTGATATTTTCAAAGCTAATTTATTTTTTTATTGAAAACAAAAAAACCTGAAAATAAAATTAATTTTCAGGTTTTGTAATATATAATTTAAAATTTTAGTGTTTAATGTTGCCACCATTTCCATCACCATTACCATCAAGTGCAGCAGTATTTGTTTTGTTATCGTTAACACTATCCGTAGTACAAGAAACAGTTGAGGTTAAAACAGCAACAAGGCTTAAAATTATAAGTATTTTTTTCATAATAGTAGTTTTAAAAGTTTAAAATTTTAGTGTTTAATGTTGCCACCATTACCATCACCATTTCCATCAAGTGCAGCAGTATTTGTTTTGTTATCGTTAACATTATCCGTAGTACAAGAAACAGTTGAAGTTAAAACAGCAACAAGGCTTAAAATCATAAGTAATTTTTTCATAATAAATGTTTTTTTAGTTTAAAATTAGTGAGGTTAAATTGAAACAACGTTTGTTTGTTTTGTTTTAACATTACAAATAAACGTTACAAAAAGTTACCAAAACGCATATTTAGGTATGATTTTGTAACTACAACTAGCTTTTAAGTTTAAAATAATAACCTAAGGGTTATCAATCATTTAAAACTAATAAATTAATAAAAAAAGGGTTTGTACTTGTTAATTAAATTTTAAACTATTTACCAAATCTTCAACTTTTTTTCGATAACTTAACGAAAACGGGATAATTAAATCATAGTTTAAGTAACATTTTGATTTGCTTAATTGAATTCTAGAAACTTGTTTGCTATTTACTATATAACTTTTATGAATTCGAATAAAATTATTTGGTAAAATTTGTTCAAAATGTTTTAATGTTTTGTATGCATTTACAATTTTATCATTTGTCATTTTAATATCGGTTGTATTATTGTCGGCTTTTAAATATAAAATATCATCCAAGTTAACAAATTGATAATCCGTGTAAGATTTTACACATATTGTATTCGTAATCTTTGGTGGGTGGCATTTTTCAAATCGAAACAAACATTTTCCGAAATCTTCAATTTGAATAGGTAAAGTTAAATAATTAGAAATTCCTGCCTGATAAGCATCAAAAGCATAATTTTGAGAATTTGAAATTCCTACATAATAGGGTATATTATTGAGGTACTGAAAACTGTCAGCAATTTTTAAAAAACTCAATCCATTTGAAAAAGGAATGAATGGTAATGAAAAGAATACCAAATCGGGTACAAAATTTTCAAAAACTTCAATTATATTTTCGTCATCTTTAAAGGCTCCATAGTAAGAATAATTTAAATAATTTTTAAATTTCCCTTTTATTTCTGCAATAAAGTCGTTATCTTCGCTAATAATCAAATAAGAGTACAAGTTTTATAAATTTTAATTTATGTAAATTTAAAATTTAAAATTGTTTTCAAACAAAAAAAATAAAATTAATTAATTTAATACTGTAACAATGAATATTTTAGTTGTAGATGACCACCCAATGACAGTTGATGGATACATAAGTGCTCTTAAAGTATCAAGTTTTGAAAAAAATCGAGCTGTTTATTCTTTAGCATACAGTTGTGAAGATGTTTTCAATTTAGTTAATAAATGTTTAACTGCTAAACAAACTTTTGATTATGCAGTAGTTGATTATGGACTTCCTTCTTATAAAGATAAAGAACTTAATAGTGGTGGTGATTTAATTCATTATATGAGAAAAAAAATGCCAAAATGTAAATTTTTAATGATTACTGCACACTCAGAATTATTAACTGTTTTTGATATAGCTAAAGAGGTTCGTCCAGAAGGATTGGTCAATAAAAGCGATATTACTCCAACAAATTTACCCGTTATTTTAAATAAAATTATTGCAGGCGAAGAGTTTAAAAGTGAAAAAGTAAAGGAAACTTTTATAGAAATTTTTAAAAAAGATTTAATGTTTAACGATCACAATCGACAAATTTTAATGTACTTGCAAAAAGGTTTTAAACCAAAAGATCTTGTTCAAATTGTAAATTTAAGTTTTTCAAACATTCAAAAAAGAATAGTTGAAATGAAAAAAGCCTTCGAAATTGTTGATGATGAAAATTCAAATTTAATTTATGAGGCTCAAAAATTGGGATTTATTTAAACTTTTCATTTTTTATAAGGTTAATTAATACTTGTATAAACAAGCGTAAACTGTTTTTTTAATGTACCTTTGCCGGCTCTAAAAAACAAAAATGACAAAAAATACAGTATTAAAAGGCGTTTTTCTCGTTGGTATCGGCGCTACAAGTTACGGAATGTTAGCCACATTTGTAAAACTAGCCTATAAGGAACATTTTACTACAGCCGAAGTAACTTCGTCACAATTTATTTTAGGAATTATTGGCGTTTTGCTTATAAATACCTATAAAAAAATAAAAAACAAAAACACCGCCGAAAAACCAACCTCAAGAAACATTTTTAATTTAATGCTAGCAGGTTCATCACTGGGTATGACAAGTGTTTTTTACTATTTATGTGTAAAATATATTGACGTTTCGGTAGCTATTGTGCTTTTAATGCAAACGGTTTGGATGGGTGTCTTATTAGAAATGTTTTTAGATAAAAAATTACCTTCTGCACAAAAAATAACTGCGGTAATTTTAGTTTTATTGGGTACTGTATTGGCAACCAATTTAATTTCAAACATTAATAATATAGATTGGCGAGGTGTTTTTTGGGGAATAGCAGCAGCAGCCTCATTCACAACTACTATGTTTACAGCCAACCGTGTTGCACCACATATTTCATCAGCACAGCGCAGTTTATTTATGCTTTTAGGAGGAGCGGTGATTGTTTTTACTTTTGGATTTTTCACTCAATCGACACCTTACAATTTTAATATCTTTTTAAAATGGGGTGTTTTTCTAGCTTTATTTGGAACAATAATTCCTCCATTGTTAATGAATGCCGGATTTCCTGTAACAGGAATTGGTTTAGGAAGTATAGTTTCAGCTCTAGAATTGCCTGTTTCGGTTTTAATGGCATATTTTATTTTAGATGAAACAGTAATTAATTCACAATGGTTTGGAATATTAATCATTATTTCAGCAATTGTACTGATGAACATCAGATTGCGAGTTTTTGATAAAAAATGAATTTAATTTTTTCAAATCAAGTTTTGATAATTTTTTTATGTTAAATTAGCTTCATAATTAATGCTAAAAAAACAAAAAATTAACTAAAAACTACTTTTATGAAAAAATTATTTGCCGAGTTCTTTGGAACATTTTGGCTAGTATTTGGCGGATGCGGAAGTGCACTTTTCGCTTGTAATTATCCTGAATCTGGAATAGGATTTTTGGGAGTTTCACTAGCTTTTGGACTTACAGTTTTAACAATGGCTTATGCTGTTGGTCACATTTCTGGTGGACATTTTAACCCAGCGGTTTCTTTCGGGCTATGGGCTGGTGGACGTTTTGCTGCTAAAGATTTAGTAACTTATATTCTATCACAATGTACGGGCGCTATTGCTGCAGCAGGTGCTTTATACCTAATTTGTTTAGGCCAACCAGATTTCACAATTGGAACAGCAGCAGGAGCATTTGCTTCAAATGGTTACGGAGATTTATCGCCAGGAGGTTATTCATTACAATCTTGTTTTATTGCCGAATTTTTGTTAACCATGTTTTTTTTATTAATCATTTTAGGTGCAACAGATAAATTTGCTAATAAAAACT
>JAYUFJ010000359.1:0-11606 GCA_043738775.1 Flavobacterium sp.
TTTGCACATTAAAAGTCACGTTTATAGCGTGGCTTTTTTTGTTTAGCAAATTACTATTTTGATACAAATTTAAAAATAACTATTTTTGAAAAAAAAAGTCAATGAATATCGAATTGTTTAAAAATATTTGTAACAATAGCTTTGCTTTACTTTTATCAGCACTAATTTTAACAGGTTGTAGTAAAACTGATAATTCGACTCCACAAAAAAGTAGCTTGACTGAAATACTTCAATCACAGCCCAATTTTAGTATCTTAAAAAATGCCATAACGTTAACCAATTTGAATTCGATACTAGATAATGGAAATATAACTTTTTTTGCCCCTACAAATTTTGCATTTGCAGCTTTTTTTACCAATTCAAATGGTGCTTATACAAAAATTGAAGACGTTCCGATACCGCTTTTAAAACAAATTTTATTAAACCATTTTTTAAATGGTCACTATTTTAAAGACAATTTAATTTCTGGATATTACAAAACATTGGCTTTTGGAAACGCTTCAACTACTAACCCAATGAGCTTATATGTTTTAAATAGCGGAACTGTGAAATTAAACGGTATTTCAACAATTGTAAATGGTGATGTTATTGCTCGAAATGGTATTTTGCATGCAATAGATCAAGTTTTAACTTTACCAAATATTAGCAATCAACTTGTAGCCAATGCCAATTTTGTATCATTTGTGCAAGCTTTAACAAGTACAACCCAACCCACAGGAATAAATAGTTTTTTAACTATTTTATCAAGCAACGGCTCTAAAACTGTTTTTGCACCAAGCAACTTGGCTTTTACAGATTTTTTATTAGAAAAAAATTATACTTCTATAAATTCAACATCGACATCAGTTTTACAGTATCATATTATAAATTCAGTCCAAATTTTATCGTCATCTTTTATTGACAATCAAATAATTGTTACCTCACAAGGAACAAATTTAAAATTGAACTATTTATTGGATGATTTTTACACTTTAGACAGTAGCAACCGTTTATCAAAAATTTCTTATTCCGATATTCAATGCTCCAACGGAGTAATTCAAGTTTTGGATAAAGTGATGTTTCCAATATAAAATATTTTTAAAATCGACTTTCAATTTAAAATTTAAAAAAGTACTTTTGCTTATGCAACACAACGTACTTATTTTAGATTTTGGCTCGCAGTACACACAACTAATTGCTCGCCGCGTTCGCGAATTAAACATTTTTTGCGAAATTTTTCCATACAATAATCCCCCACAGGATATTACTATTTATCAAGCGGTAATTTTATCGGGAAGCCCTTTTTCGGTTCGCGCCAATGATGCTCCTCACCCCGATTTAAAACAAATTCGTGGTAAAATTCCTTTGCTAGCAATTTGTTATGGAGCGCAATATATAGCTCACTTTAATGGTGGTGAGGTTGCTCCAAGTACAATTCGGGAATATGGAAGAACTAACTTATCATTTGTAAAATCGGATGAAATTTTTCTTGAAAATATAAAAATCGATAGTCAAGTTTGGATGAGCCATTCGGACACTATAAAAAAATTACCTAATAACGGAATACTTTTGGCAAGTACCAAAGATGTACAAAATGCTGCTTATAGAATTGAAGGTGAAACTACTTATGCTATTCAATTTCACCCAGAAGTATATCATTCAACCGATGGTAAACAACTTTTAGAGAACTTTTTAGTTAAAATTGCTAAACTAGAACAAACTTTTACTCCAAATAATTTTGTTGAAACTTGTATTGCTGATTTAAAAACCAAAGTGCAAAATGACAAAGTAGTTTTAGGGCTTTCTGGCGGCGTAGATTCAACTGTTGCAGCGGTTTTGTTACACAAAGCAATTGGAAAAAACTTGTATTGCATATTTGTAAATAACGGATTGTTGCGCAAAAATGAGTTTGAATCGGTATTGAATCAATATAAAGGAATGGGGTTAAATGTTAAAGGTGTAGATGCTTCTGATAGATTTTTATCGGCTCTAGCTGGAATTTCTGATCCAGAAACCAAACGGAAAACCATTGGTCGTGTTTTTATAGAAGTTTTCGACGATGAATCAAAAATTATTGAAGATGTAAAATGGTTGGCTCAAGGCACGATTTATCCCGATGTTATTGAATCAGTATCGGTAAAAGGTCCATCGGCAACCATAAAATCGCATCACAATGTGGGTGGTTTACCCGATTATATGAAACTTAAAATTGTTGAACCCTTACGGATGCTTTTTAAAGATGAAGTTCGAAGAGTTGGCTCTTCAATGAATATTGACGCAGAACTTTTAGGTCGTCATCCATTTCCTGGTCCTGGGCTATCTATTCGTATTTTGGGCGAAATAACTCCCGAAAAAGTTCAAATTTTACAAGATGTTGATGCCGTTTTTATTAACGGATTGCGGGAACATAATTTATATGACAAGGTTTGGCAGGCAGGCGCAATTTTACTTCCGGTAAATAGCGTAGGAGTTATGGGCGACGAACGAACTTATGAAAAAGTGGTGGCCCTGCGAGCAGTTGAATCAACAGACGGAATGACGGCAGATTGGGTTCATTTGCCTTATGAATTTTTAATGAAAATATCCAATGAAATTATTAATAAAGTAAAAGGCGTCAATAGAGTGGTTTACGACATTAGTTCAAAACCACCAGCAACAATTGAATGGGAATAAAATAAATAAAAAAAACTTGAATTAAGTCATTACATTGAATATATTTGTATTGACCCAATTAGTTAAAAACATATTATTATGAAGCAAATTTATAAAATTATTGTAGTGCTTTTTTTAGCATTTAATTATGCCAATGCACAGGAATCATTTATAAAGTATAAAGTTTTAAAAAGTGAAACTATCGACCAAATTGCAAAAAAATTTAGTGTTGACAAAGATGCAATCTATAAATTAAATCCCGACGCTTTAAGCGGAATTGTAGCCGACCAAATGCTATTTATTCCAAATAAATCAATAGGAACAATTTTAACCCATATAGTTGAACCAAAAGAAACATTGTTTAGTATTGCCCGTAAATACAATGTCTCGGTTCAAGATTTGGCAACTTTAAACGAAAAAAAGTTAATCGATGGTTTACGAATTGGACTTGAAATTAATATTCCAACAAAAAAGAAAACAATTGAAGGTAACACAAGAATTATTAATTCTGAAACTATTTTTCACATTGTTGAAACTAAAGAAACAAAATATTCAATAGCAAAAAAATATAGCATTTCAATTGAACAACTGGAAAGTCAAAATCCTGAAATTGTAAACGGATTGAAAATAGGAAGCAAATTGGCTATTAATACCAAAAAAGTAAAACCATCATCAGATAAAGAAGAATTGATGATAGCGATTGCTGAAAAACAAGTAGCCATTGAAAAAGCAAGATTGATTGCAATTGAAAATGATAAATTAAGAGCCGAAAGAAAAAAATCTGAAAATCAAATTAAAGTTACTACCAATCAAGTTGAAAATTTAAAAGACAGTTTAACGGTTCAAAAAGACATCAATCAAAAAGTACTTTCGGTTAACGGAATGAAACTAAAATTGGATGAACTCGAAGATAGTAATAGCTCATCGGTTGAAAAACTAAAAGTTGTTTTGGAGGCAAATAAAAATATCCAAGCCGTTTTGGTTTCAAAGTTACAATCATTAATAAGTAACATGCGAGAAGATGTAGAAACATTAAAAAAACAAGAGATTTCTGACGCTGGAACTTCACAAAAACTTGAAAGACAATCGGTAGAAAACTTAGCTAAAACAAATGAAATGTTACAAGCTTTGAAAAAAGATTTATCTGAAAACAGAAAAGCATATACTGGTATAATGAACGATGTACAACGAGTTAGTATTGATGCCAAGAATGAATATACAAGAAAATCAAGAGAGAATAATCGAAAAAGTGCCGATGTAATCGCATTGGATCAAATTAAAAAATTACAAGTTGAACAAGATAAAAATGAAAAATTAAATCAAGTTTTGCTTAAAAAAGTCGAAGGAATTAATACAGAACGTGAAAGTGTGGTTAAGAATAAAATGAAATTGGCTACTTTTTACAGTGAAGAAGCTAGGACATTCGATGATAAAATGGCGTTGGAAAAACTAAAACGTTACAAAAAAAATGCTGAAGCTGACCAAAAAGAAAATCAGTTCAAAGCCCCAGAGAGAAACGCAAAATTAGCTGTTACTAAAGATTTCAAAACAATTGATATTAATGTAATTCAAAACTTAAATGAGGTAAAAAATGGATTTTATTTAGTTTTGGGAATTTTTAAAGATACCAAAGAAAGAGATGCTTTTATAATGAAATTGATTGACAATGGTGAAACAAACGCAACTTTTTTCTATAATGTAAACTCATTTACATACTATGTTTACGCAAAAACTTACGATTCAATTAACGCAATTTTAAAAGCATATAAAGAATTTGAAAGTAAAAAATACCACGAGAATATGTTGGTAGTTAAAATTGAAAGTTACGAGTAATTCTTTAATAAAAAATATATGAGTTTTTCAAAAAGTGTTCTGTTTATTCTAATTTTATGTTTTTTCAATTCGTTTAGTCAGTCGAAAAAATACATAGAACACAAAGTTTTGCTCAATGAAACTATTACTTCAATTGCAATAAAATATAAAGTTACAACTAATGCTATTTTAATTTTAAATCCAGATGCGAAAAAAGGAATACAATTAAATTCAATTTTGTTGATTCCTTCACAAACTAATAAATTTGAAGCCCTAAAAAAAACCGATAGTAAACCAAAAACACATACAGTTGTTGCTAAAGAAACCAAGTATAGCATTGCTAAATTGTATAATATTTCTATTGAAGATTTAGAAAAAGAAAACCCTATTTTAACTTCCTTAGGATTGCAACCAGGACAAAATTTAGTATTAAACTTAAGCAAAACTATTCAAAAAACAATTTCTAAAGTAACTAAAACACCAATAAATCAATCGACTATTGTTTATCATGTAATAGAACCTAAAGAAACAAAATTTTCAATTTCAAAAAAATATAGCATTTCTATCGAAGAATTAGAAAAACAAAACCCTGAAATTATAACTAATTTTCCAATAGGATTTAAACTAACAATTAATTCCAATTCAAAAGATAAACATATTGAATACTCAAAAAATGAGATTGAAATAACAAAAAAACCTGTTGAAATTTTAGAAAAAGAAATCGAAAAACCAATTAAAAATAGTTCAAAACAGCCAAGTTTGATAGATTATAAAGTAAAAGCTGGAGAAACATTATATAGTTTAACACATCTTTTTAATTTATCGGAAGAAGCGTTAACTAATTTAAACCCTGAAATAAAAAACGGTGTTATTGAAGGAATGATTCTCAAAGCACCTTCAAATCAAACATTAACTAATGAAACCGCGAGTGTTTATAAAGATTTAAACAAATCAATCTCAAAAAAAGAAAGAAAAGAGTTGGTTTTATTTTTACCATTTAATGTTGATAAAATTCAAAATGATACTTTAAATTCGGTTGCCGAACGATTAAAAAAAGACAAGTTTTTAAATATGACCTTAGATTTTTATTCGGGTGTAATGATGGCAATTGACTCCGCTAAAGTCCTTAATTTAAATTTAAATATTAAAATTTACGATTCCGAAGAAACTAAAAATAGTACCAATGCAACCACCATTGCATCAAGTCCTGGATTTGAAACTGCTAATGTAGTAATTGGTCCTTTTTATCAAGTAAATGTTGAAAAAGTAGCCGAAATATTAGAAGGAAAAGGTATTTCGGTAATTTCTCCATTATCCAAAGATATAGGAAAATCATACAAAAACTTGTACCAATCAATGCCAACAACTGAAATTACAAAAAATGCAATTTTTGATTTTATGCGGGCTAAAAACGGAAATATAATTGCAGTAATTGACCCGAAAAAAGCATCTGTAAAACAATATATTGAGGAAAATCAAAAAGGGATTAATCAAGTAGGATTGGATGAAAAAGGCGGAATTGTTGGAGATAGTATTAAAAAATATTTTGTAAAAGATAAAATGAATTATGTAGTAATGGAATCGGAACGAACAGGATTTGTTAACACAACAACTACTACTATGCTAAAATCAATGAAAGATTTTCAAGTGCAATTGGTTATTTTAGAACCTAATGAAACATTGGATTTTGACGAAATTGACTTAACCAGATTGACAAAATTAAAAATGATGTATCCATCGGCTACCAACGAAAATGATACCGATGAAGCTAAACAGTTTGAAAAATCATTTAAAAAGAAAAACAAAATTTTTCCAAATCAATATGCAGTTCGTGGTTTCGATTTAACATTTGATACTATGTTGCGACTTTGCCAAGAAAAACCATTTGAGGAAACAATATTAAACTACTCAAGTGAGCAAATTGAAAGTAAATTTGATTATGTTCAAAAAGCGTCGGGAGGTTACGCAAATAAAGGAGTTTCTATTTTATATTACGATATTGATTTAACCATTAAACAAGCAAAATAATGACTTCAAAAGTAACTTATTTAGGCGATTTACGAACTTCATCCGAACATTTAAATTCGGGAAATAAAATTATAACCGATGCACCACTTGATAATCACGGAAAAGGAGAAGCTTTTTCTCCAACCGATTTGGTTGCCAATGCTTTAGGATGTTGTATAATTACAATTATGGCTATTAAAGCCAAAGATATGAATGTAAATTTAGTAGGGTCAACTGCCGAAGTAACCAAAACTATGCTAGCTGAACCCAGAAGAATTGCAAAAATTGAAGTAAACATAAATATGGTTGGTTCATTTGACGATAAAACCAAAATTATTTTGGAGCGTACTGCGATGTCTTGCCCAGTTCATATGAGTTTACATCCCGATTTGGAGCAAGAAGTTACGTTTAATTGGGAGTAAATAAGTTTAAATTGAAAACAGAATCGACCCAACAAAAAATTTTAATAAAACTCGCCCACACTAAAATGCCCTTTGGTAAATACCAAGGAAGGGATTTAATTGATTTACCAGAATATTATGTAGTTTGGTTTAGCAACAAAGGATTTCCGAAAGGACAACTCGGTGAACAATTACAATTGGTATATGAACTTAAATTAAATGGTTTAGAGGAACTTATACATAACATAAAAAAACAATCTCCACAAAAAAAGCCTTGAAAATTTCAAGGCTAGCTTATTAAATTTGAAACGAATTATTTTATAAAATCAAATTTGCCTATAAACATTGAACCTACTAATGGTACTGGTTTTTCCTCCTCTTTACTAGCATTTATGATACCTATAATCCATAATACAAATATCGCAATTGAAGCTAAACTAAAAATCATTACGATAGATGAAGGCATAAAATTTGAAATAATTCCACAAGCCATACCTAAAATTCCAAGACCTAAAGATTGTTCCAAATGAAATTTCTCTAAGCTAGATTTATCTGGCTTACCATTGTAAATAATAAAAGCAATAACCCAACCAATGATGGTAATGTAACTAACGATTGATAATGTCTTTTTGTCCATAATATTTTTAGTTAAATTTAACGTTTGTCAAACATAAATAAAAAAATATTTAAAACCAAGTTAATTTAATAAAATGATGTTATCTTAAACTTGAAACATCCAATTAAAATTGTATTTTTGCACGTTTTATAAAAGGAAATTTAGCTAAAAGTTATTTTAAAAGTTTTTGTATTAATTAAAGATGCTATTGATTGCAAATTAACAGTTATAAAAACTAATGATGTCCACATTTAAACAATATACAAAACAAAAACTAAGGATTTACTACCCCAAAAAAACAACACAATGAGTCAAACCAAATATATTTTTGTAACAGGTGGCGTAACCTCTTCCTTAGGAAAAGGAATCATTGCAGCATCATTAGCAAAATTATTGCAAGCCCGAGGTTACCGAACTACAATTCAAAAATTCGACCCTTATATTAATGTTGACCCAGGAACTTTAAATCCTTATGAACACGGCGAATGTTATGTTACAGATGATGGTGCCGAAACAGATTTGGATCTCGGACATTACGAACGTTTTTTAAATGTACCAACTTCACAAGCCAACAATGTAACTACTGGTAGGGTTTATTTATCGGTAATTGAAAAAGAACGCCGTGGCGAATTTTTAGGAAAAACCGTACAAGTTGTTCCGCACATTACCAACGAAATTAAAGAGCGAATGCAATTGCTAGGTAATACGGACAATTTCGACATCGTAATAACAGAAATTGGGGGTACAGTTGGTGATATTGAATCATTACCATATATAGAATCAGTACGTCAATTGGTTTGGGAACTTGGAGAAAAAAACGGAATCGTAATTCATTTAACTTTAGTACCGTTTTTAGCTGCGGCAGGTGAGTTAAAAACAAAGCCAACGCAACATTCGGTTAAAACTTTAATGGAAAGCGGTATTAAAGCCGATATATTGGTATGTCGTACCGAACATGAATTGAGTGACGAATTGCGTCAAAAATTAGCTCTTTTTTGCAATGTAAAGCGTGAAGCTGTAATTCAATCTATTGATGCAGCAACAATATATGAAGTGCCAAATTTAATGCTTGAAGAAAAACTTGATTTAGTTGCATTAAAAAAACTCGATTTACCTTTGAAATCTGATCCAGATTTAAAACAATGGAACGAATTTTTAAACAAACATAAAAATCCAAAACAAACCGTAAATGTAGGATTAATAGGTAAATATGTAGAATTACAAGATTCATATAAATCAATTCTAGAAGCCTTTATTCACGCAGGTGCCGCCAACGAAACTAAAGTAAACATCGTTAGCATTCATTCCGAATTTATTGATAATCAAAATATTGTCGAAAAATTATCAGGTTTACACGGAATTTTAGTAGCTCCAGGTTTTGGAAATCGTGGTATAGAAGGCAAAATTGAAACCGTTCGTTACGCCCGCGAAAACAACATTCCGTTTTTCGGAATTTGTCTAGGAATGCAAATGGCGGTCATTGAATATGCTAGAAATGTTTTAAAGTTATTTGATGCCAATTCATCAGAAATGAACGAAGAAACTTTAAATCCGGTCATTAATTTGATGGAAGACCAAAAAGCTGTAACTGAAAAAGGAGGCACAATGCGACTCGGAAGTTGGAAATGTGACATAAAACCCAACACTTTAGCCAAAAAAATATATAACAAAACACAAATAGAAGAACGCCATCGACATCGTTATGAGTACAACAATCAATACGTTAACCAATTAAATGAAGCAGGTTTAATAGCCTCGGGCATCAACCCTGAAACAGGTTTAGTTGAAATTATTGAACTCCATAACCATCCGTTTTTTATCGGAGTGCAGTATCATCCCGAATATAAAAGCACCGTTGCTAATCCGCACCCTATTTTCGTGAGCTTTGTAGCCGCAATGGTCAAACAGTTGTAAAAAAACAACAGAAAAAATTGAGCAATTTATATAAATAAATAGTCCCCAATTATGAATCTTAAAAGTGTAACAAAAAATTAAAATAAACCACTAATACCCTAGCATAAAAACAATTTTAAAAAAAATGGAAGAGAAAAAATTTGACAAAAATACCATTATTGGTTTCGCATTAATTTTCGTAATTGTACTTTGGATGACCTATAGTAGTACTCAAAAAGCTGCTAAAGAGGATGATGCTAAACGAAAAGTAGCAAGACTTGACAGTATCAAAAAACTAAATGAAACCAAAACTGCAACAGTAATTGCTACCGTTAAAGATTCAGCTAAAACCGATGCAGTAAAATTAGCACAATTACAAGGTACTTTGGGCAGTTTTGCCTACTCTGCAACTTTACCATCGGCAACCGAAAGTTTTACAACAATTGAGAACGAATTAATAGTACTTAAAATAGCCAATAAAGGCGGTTACATAGCCGAAGCAAAACTTAAAAAGTTTGAAAAATTTAAAAAAGGTTCGGGCGATTTAGTTGCTTTAATAAAAAATAATAATGCAAATTTAAGCCTTCAACTACAAACCAAAGACAACCGAACTTTAAACACCAAAGATTTATTTTTTGAACCAACTTTAACCAAAGTAGGAGCAAATCAAATTTTGTCAATGAAGTTAAAAGCAGGAGCAAATGAATTTTTAGAATATAAATACATTTTAAAACCTACTAATTATATGCTCGATTTCGAAATTAAATCGGAAGGTTTAAATACCATTTTAAACACCTCAAAACCAGCCGATTTAGTTTGGGAATTAAAAACTTTTCGCAATGAAAAAAGTATTTCTTACGAAAACCGTTATACAGATATTCGCTACGAATATGAGGACGGGAAAACCAATAATGTAGGTCAGGGAAAACCTAGTGAAGAATCGCCGTCAAAATTATCATTTGTTGCCTTTAAACAGCACTTTTTTAGTTCCATCTTATTGTCTAAAACTCCTATTGAAACTACCAAATTAAATTCGATAAACTTGGTAAATGATGTAAATATTGACACCGTTTATACCAAACAATTCAAAGCAACTTTACCATTGGTATTTAACAATGGCGAAATTGATTATAAAATGAATTGGTATTTAGGCCCAACTGATTATAAAGTTTTGCATTCCTATCAAAAGAATTTAGATTCCATAATACCCTTTGGTTGGGGAATTATTGGTTGGATAAATAGATACCTTTTTGTGCCTGTTTTTGGTTTTATGAGCAGTTACTTGATGTACGGCTTGGCAATTATTTTATTTTCATTTTTAATAAAACTATTAATGTCGCCCATAACATTTAAGTCATTTTTATCGCAAGCTAAAATGAAAGTATTGCGACCAGAAATTGCTGAAATTGGTGAAAAATATGGAAAAGATGCCATGAAAAAGCAACAAGAAACAATGAAACTATACAACAAAGCTGGCGTAAACCCAATGGCTGGTTGTATCCCTGCATTAATTCAATTGCCCTTTATGTATGCTTCGTTTCAGTTTTTTCCTGCAGCAATCGAGTTGCGTCAAAAAGCTTTTTTGTGGGCCGATGATTTATCTTCGTTCGATTCAATTTTGTCATGGAAACAAAATATTCCTTTAATTTCAAGCGTTTATGGAAACCATATTAGTTTGTTTGCCGTTTTGGCTGCCATAGCCATTTTCTTTTATATGAAAATGACTTCAGGCGATCAACAAATGCAAGCTCCAGCTCAAGAGGGAATGCCAGATATGGGAAAAATAATGAAAGTTATGATTTACATTTCGCCAGTAATGATGCTGGTTTTCTTTAACAATTACGGTTCAGGATTGAGTTTATATAACTTTATTGCCAACTTGGTTACTATCGGAATTATGCTGGTAATTAAAAAATACTTCATCGACACAGATAAAATTCACGCCGGAATTCAACAAAACAAAGCTAAGCCAAAAGCAGAGGGTAAGTTTCAGAAAAAAATGCGTGAAATGATGGAACAAGCCGAAGCACAAAAAAAATTAGGAAAAAAATAAACTAAAAAAACCACGGTAATAGTGGTTTTTTTAGTTTAAGATTAGTAGTTTTAAATTCTTATTAATTATTCTTCAAGTTTAAATATATTACTAATAAAATATAATTTTCTAAAATAAATGAACCCAAAAAATAAACCCAAAATGGAAACTTGGATTTTATATGCTTTAATTTCAATGCTTTTTGCAGGATTGA
>JAYUFJ010000360.1:0-11420 GCA_043738775.1 Flavobacterium sp.
GCTTTAATTGATGCCTTAAAAGGCATTTAGTTTAATTAAAAAAGCCAAACAAAATTGTCTGGCTTATATTTTTTAAAAACTTTTTGTCTTTAAATTTAAAAACTAAAAAACTTTAATCATTCATTGAAGTCAAAAATTCATCATTATTTCGAGTCTGTTTTATTTTTTCATTTATAGTATCCATTGCTTCTACAGGGTTCATATCGGCAAGGAATTTTCGCATAATCCACATGCGTTTAAGGGTTTGAGTATCCAATAGTAAATCGTCACGTCGAGTACTTGATGATGTTAAATCGATTGCAGGAAAGATTCTTCTGTTGGCAATTTTTCTATCCAATTGCAATTCCATATTTCCAGTACCTTTAAATTCTTCAAAAATAACTTCGTCCATTTTCGAACCAGTTTCGGTTAATGCAGTGGCAATTATACTCAACGAACCTCCGTTTTCAACATTACGGGCTGCTCCAAAAAAGCGTTTTGGTTTTTGTAACGCATTGGCATCTACACCACCGCTCAACACCTTACCCGATGCTGGCTGAACCGTATTGTAGGCTCTTGCCAATCGTGTTATTGAATCTAATAAAATAACTACATCGTGACCACATTCAACCAAACGTTTTGCTTTTTCCAAAACAATATTGGCTATTTTAACGTGTTCTTGAGGTTCTCTGTCAAATGTTGATGCTATTACTTCTCCACGAACGCTTCGTTGCATATCGGTAACCTCCTCAGGCCGTTCATCTATTAACAAAACTATTAAATAAACCTCAGGATGATTGGCAGCAATGGCATTAGCAATGTCTTTCAATAACATTGTTTTACCTGTTTTTGGTTGTGCCACTATCATTCCGCGCTGTCCCTTACCAATTGGTGAAAATAAATCCATAATTCGGGTAGATACTGAAGCACCTTTATCGGCAATATTGAATTTTTCTTTTGGAAAAATTGGTGTTAAATGTTCAAATGAAACTCGGTCACGAACAACTTGAGGATCGTGTCCGTTGATTTTTAAAACTCGTATTAACGGGAAAAATTTTTCTCCTTCTTTGGGCGGACGAACAACTCCTTTAACGGTATCTCCTGTTTTTAAACCAAATAATCGCACTTGTGATGTTGATAAATAAATATCATCTGGTGAAGCTAAATAATTATAGTCCGACGAACGCAAAAAGCCATATCCCTCAGGCATCATTTCTAGAACTCCTTCGCTTTCAATAATTCCATCAAATTCATAATCAGAGTCTCTAAAATTTGGAATTTTTTTTGCTTTAAAACTAGGATTTTGATTTCCGTTGCTGCTTTGATTTTGGTTTGAAGTGTTATTTTGACTCCCGTTTTGGTTCGGGTTATTTTGATTTTTGTTAAGTTGATTTGGATTATTCAAATTTGCCTTAACATTGGGTATTTTTTGTTTTTGTTGATTTGGGCTTTGAGATTTTATAGTCTCGTTTTCCAAATTTTCAACTATTATTGCTGTATTATCTTCATCAATTGTTTCAATTACTTTTGCAGTATTATCAATAATTGTATCATCGGTAGTAATTACCTTAATAAGTTTTGGTTTTTTTTGAAACTTATTTGCTTTTAAAATAGGTTCAATTTCTTTTAGCTCTGCAACTTCTTGTTTTTCAACCGCAAACAAATCTGGGGTATCACTAGCAACAGTTTTGTTAGTTTCGGTTTTAATTCGTGTGCGTTTTGGTTTTTCGTCGGACGCTTTGTTGGTTACTTCAACTTCCGTTTTTGCTTGGTTGTTCATAATCGAATCAATAAGAGCATCTTTTTTAACGCCAGCAATTTTTATTGTTTTAGCCAACTTGGCAATTTCTTGAAGTTCGGTCAACTTCATAGTTTTTAATAATGAAATGTCAAACATAAATGTTTAGAATGGTTTAATTTAATATGAATAAGATATAAAATGGTAAAATAATTTTAAAAGTACACCCGTGTTTTTGAAGTATTTACGAATTTTGTACATGCAATAATACAAATAATATTAATAACAACAAGTTTTTTTTAAAAAGAAATACTATTTTTGTACAAACAATCAACAAAATGTTACAACGAATCCAAACTGTTTACCTTGTAATTGCACTTTTATTAGATGCTGTTTTTCCTTATTTATTTCCACTTTGGATATTAAAAACTGGCAAAGACTTCTTTTTTATGAGCAATATGACCTACGTAATCCTTTTTGGTTTATCTACTGTTTTATCATTAATTGGTATAATTTCATTTAAAAATCGACAACTTCAATTCGTTCTTGGGCGGTTGAATATAATATTAAATTTAATTTTATTAGGATTATTTGTTTATCAATCTCTAAATTTATCTGGAGAAACTCCTGTAGTTTCTGAGAAAGGTATTGGGATGTTTCTTCCTATTATTTCTATCGTGCTTTTAGTTTTGGCCAACAAAGCTATTAAAAAGGATGAAGATCTCGTAAAATCTGTAGATCGATTGAGATAAACCTATAAATTTATTTTTATTAGTGCGTGAAAATCCGAGACTTAATTGTTTCGGATTTTTTTATATTTTTAAAAAAAATAAAATTCTAAAATAATTTTATCTTTTACCCAATTCCACAATCTCCAAATTCTGAATTTTATCTTTATCAATCTCAAATCGCAACATAGTTCTAACTTGATGAAAACCATAGATTCCACAAGCACCAGGATTCATGTGTAACAAATTCAAAGTTTTATCAAATTGCACTTTCAATATATGTGAATGTCCGCAAATAAACAATTTTGGAGGATTCAATTTAATTTCTTTACTAATTTTTTGGTTGTATTTTTCTGGATAACCACCAATATGAGTAATCCAAACATCGACATCTTCACACATAAAACGATTGTTTAATGGAAACTCCATTCTGGCTTCGGCATTGTCAATGTTTCCAAAAACGGCTCGTAAAGGTTTCAGTTTTTTTAAATCATCGGTCACTTTTAAATCACCAATGTCTCCAGCGTGCCAAACCTCATCAGCAAAATGAACATATTTAATAATTTTTTCATCAATCCAGCTGTGAGTATCCGAAAGTAAAAGAATTTTTGTCATTTTATGATGAATTTATTTCAATTCAATAAAGGTTTTTAAAGTACAAATGTAATGAATCATATTTGTAGATTTTTAAATAGTTACTTCAATTAAACTTTATTAAATTTGTTGTACGGTTATCATAAATTATTTTAAATACTGAAATCTAAAATTCAACTTGAGACATTTTATAGAATTCGCTTATAAAGGAACAAATTATCACGGTTGGCAAATGCAACCAAACGCAATTTCAATACAACAAGTTTTAACGCAAGGAATTTCAACAATTTTAAAAACTAAAATTAATTTAGTTGGTGCAGGGCGAACCGATACTGGTGTTCACGCTAAACAAATGTTTGCTCATTTTGATTTTGATGGTTTTATTGACAACAAATTATTAACTCACAAACTCAATTCCTATCTCCCAAAAGATATTGCAGTTATAGGTTTTTATAAAGTTTCAAACGATTCTCATGCACGATTTGATGCTATAAAACGAACTTACGAATATCATATTTATAATCAAAAAAATGCATTTGAAAGCGATGATTCTTATTATTTTCATAAAAATTTAAATCTAGATTTAATGAATCAAGCATGTGAAATTTTAAAGCAACACACTGATTTTGAAAGTTTTTCAAAAGTACATACCGATGTAAATACCTTTAATTGCAAAATTGAAAATGCAGTTTGGATAAAAAATGATAACAAAATAATTTTTACTATTGCAGCCAATCGATTTTTACGAAATATGGTGCGAGCAATTGTAGGAACAATGATAAATATTGGTTTAGAAAAAGTATCTTTGTCACAATTTATTGAAATAATCGAAAATAAAGATCGAAAAAAAGCGGGTTTTTCAGCTCCAGCTCAAGGTTTATATCTCACGAAAGTGGAATATTATTATATTTGAAGAATATATAAGTAATTAAAAAAATAGAATAAAAAAAAATGACATTATAATAGAATCAAAAATTTTAAATTAAAATTTATATGAAAGCTACAGCATTTGATTCTCGTTTATTTAAACGTATTTTAAAATATACAAAACCTTATTCAAAACGTTTTTATGGAGTAATCATTTTTGCAATAACATTATCTTTTTTTGCGGCTCTTCGCCCGTATTTACTCAAGCAAACCGTTGATAGTTATATAAAACCTAAAGACGAGCACGGACTTTTACTATATGTTTCGCTAATGGGAATTGTATTGATTTTTGAAGGTTTATCACAATTTTATTTTGTATTGTGGGCCAATTGGTTGGGTCAAGATATTGTAAAAGACATTCGTATAAAATTGTTTAAACATATGCTCAATTTTAGGATGAAATACTATGATAATTCGCCAATAGGTCAATTAGTTACTCGTTCAGTGTCTGATATTGAGCAAATTGCACGAATATTTAGTCAAGGTTTGTTTATGATATTGAGCGACTTGATGAAAATGCTAGTTGTATTAATTTTTATGTTTTATATGAACTGGAAATTGACTTGGATTGTAATAGTTGCTATGCCAATTTTAGTTTATATTACTAGAATTTTTCAACGAAAAATGCAAGTTGCTTTTGAAGAAGTTCGTACTCAAGTTGCTAATTTAAATACTTTTGTACAAGAACGAGTTACTGGAATGAAAATTGTACAACTATTTAACAATGAGTCGATTGAATTTGAAAAATTTAAAAAAATCAACGAAAAACACAATGTAGCTTGGATAAAAACAATTCTTTACAACTCAATATTTTTCCCAATTGCCGACATTATATCATCATTAACACTTGGTTTTGTTGTTCTTTACGGAGGTTTTCATATTATTAATGGCGATACTTTTACAACTTTTGGAGATTTATTCTCGTATACAATGTTTATTTCGATGCTTTTCAATCCGCTAAGGCAAATTGCAGATAAATTCAACGAAATGCAAATGGGAATGATTGCTGCCAACAGGGTTTTTGACATTATTGATACCGAAAACGAAGTTCAAAAAAATGGTAAAATAAAAGCCTATCATTTTAAAGGAAACATCAATTTTAAAAATGTTCGTTTTGGATATATTGAAAATGAAGAAGTTTTAAAAGGTATAAATTTAATAGTAAACGCTGGCGAAACAATTGCTATTGTTGGCGCAACTGGAGCAGGAAAATCAACTATAATTAATTTACTGAATCGCTTTTACGAAATTAACTCGGGCGAAATATACATTGATAATCAAAATATTAACGATTTTACTTTAAAAAGTTTGCGGAAGCAAATTGCTATTGTTTTACAAGATGTTTTCTTGTTTGCAGATACTATTTTTAATAATATTACGCTCAATAATCCAAAAATCTCTCTTGAAAAAGTTATTGAAGCGGCAAAAAAAATCGGAGTTCATAATTATATTATGAGTTTGCCAAATGGTTATAATTTTGATGTTAAAGAACGTGGTATAATGTTGTCGTCAGGACAGCGACAATTAATTGCTTTTTTACGAGCGTATGTTAGCAATCCAAGTATTTTAATTTTGGATGAAGCCACTTCTTCAATTGACTCATATAGTGAAGAAATGATTCAAACCGCAACTGAAACAATTACCAAAAACAGAACCTCAATTGTAATTGCACACCGCTTGGCAACCATTGTGAATGCTGATAAAATTATTGTTTTGGATAAAGGTCAAATTGTTGAGCAAGGTACACATTTTGAGCTAATTACTAAAAACGAAGGTTATTATAAAAAATTATACGATTCGCAATTTAATTTAGCTGTTTAAATCACATTATGACTCTAGAAAACATTAAGTTAAAAGTAACCGAATTTCATAAAAATGGTCAATCAATAAATGCAGTATATTGGTTGCTAAATAAATACAATTTAAAAAGCAAAAATTTAAAAGGTTTTACGTTTAGAGAAAATGCTAAACCCGATTTCATCTTATTTACAACCGAAGGAAATTTTGGCGAACCGCAAACCATCCGCATTCCAAAAAACACTTTTGAATTTCCTTTGGAATTAATGCTGATACTCTTGGCGCACGAACTCATTCACGTTGGTCAAAAAACTATAAAACCATTTGTATTAGATAAAAATGAGCGCGAATGGCAAGCTTATTGTGAAATGTTATTTAATAAAAATTTTCCAAATTTACCTGAAATTTCTAGTTTCCATAAAATTTTTTTTGCAAACAAAGCTATAGAATATTATGATAAAATGGGTAAAAATTCCGATTTGCAATTAAAATATCTCACTCAAAAAAATGAAGTTGAATTGTTAATTGCAAGTTTAGATTAACAAAATTAAAAATTGTTAAATAAAAATTTAAAATATGTTTTTAAGTTATCCTTAACCAAACTACATTGAAATATAATTCTTAAATTTGCGCAAAGAAAATAAAAAATCATACAATGAAATACGATATAATAGTTTTAGGAAGTGGTCCTGGCGGATATGTTACAGCAATTCGTGCATCACAATTAGGTTTTAAAGTTGCAGTAATTGAAAAAGAAAGTTTGGGCGGTGTATGTTTAAATTGGGGATGTATTCCAACAAAAGCATTACTTAAATCGGCTCAAGTTTTTGAATATTTAAAACACGCTTCCGATTATGGCTTGATAGTAAAAGAATACGATAAAGATTTTAATGCCGTAGTAAATCGTTCACGAAATGTAGCTGGCGATATGAGTAAAGGTGTTCAATTTTTAATGAAAAAAAATAAAATTGATGTAATTGAAGGCTTCGGAAAATTAAAACTTGGTAAAAAACTTGATGTTACATCTGCCGACGGAAAAGTTACAGAATACAGTGCCGATCATATTATAATAGCAACCGGTGCTCGGTCTCGTGAATTGCCAAATTTACCTCAAGATGGCTTAAAAGTTATCGGTTACCGACAAGCAATGACGTTGCCAAGTCAACCTAAATCTATCATTATTGTTGGTTCAGGTGCAATTGGCGTAGAGTTTGCACATTTTTATAACGCAATGGGTACAGATGTTACCATAGTCGAGTTTATGCCCAATATAGTTCCAGTAGAAGACGAAGATATTTCTAAGCAAATGGAAAAATCGATGAAAAAAGCGGGAGTTAAAATAATGACTTCTGCATCTGTTGAACGTATTGATACTTCCGGAAAAGGAGTAAAAGCATTTGTAAAAACGGCAAAAGGCGAAGAAGTATTAGAAGCTGAAATCTTACTTTCGGCAGTTGGAATTAAAACAAATATTGAAAATATAGGTTTAGAAGAAGTTGGGATTTCTGTCGATAAAGATAAAATTTTAGTAAACTCTTTTTCACAAACCAATATTCCTGGCTATTATGCTATTGGCGATGTTACACCAGGTCAAGCTTTGGCTCACGTTGCATCTGCAGAAGGAATAAATTGTGTAGAAAAAATTGCTGGATTAAATGTTGAACCTATTGACTACGGAAACGTTCCAGGTTGTACTTATGCAACTCCAGAAATTGCATCAGTTGGAATGACCGAAAAGCAGGCCAAAGAAAAAGGGTTCGAATTAAAAATAGGTAAATTTCCCTTTTCAGCATCAGGAAAAGCGAAAGCATCGGGTACTCCGGATGGATTTGTAAAAGTAATTTTTGATGCAAAATATGGCGAATGGTTGGGTTGTCACATGATTGGTGCTGGCGTTACCGATATGATTGCAGAGGCAGTAGTAGCAAGAAAATTAGAAACAACAGGACACGAAATTTTAAAAACAATACATCCGCATCCAACAATGAGTGAGGCTGTTATGGAAGCTGTTGCAGCTGCTTATGATGAAGTAATTCATTTGTAAAAAAAATTTTATATTTACATGAAAACGTTTCAAATTTTAATTTGAAACGTTTTTTTTATACTTTAAAAGCAAATTCGTGAATTTATAAAAAAATAAAAAAGAGTATCATTTCTGATACTCTTGTCGGGGTGGCAGGATTCGAACCTGCGACCTCCTGCTCCCAAAGCAGGCGCGATAACCGAGCTACGCTACACCCCGAAATCGTGTGCAAATATATGTTTAATATTTGTTATTCAAAATATTTTTATGCAATAAATAAAATTTATTTTTAAAGAGTATTTTATGATGCAATTGCCAATGAAATTAATACATTAAAAAGTATATTTGCAATTCAAAATAATAAACTATGTCAGATATAATTGAAAAAGTAAAATGTTTAATTATTGGCTCAGGTCCTGCTGGATATACAGCGGCAATTTACGCCTCAAGAGCCAATATGTTTCCTGTTTTATATCAAGGAACTCAACCTGGCGGACAATTAACAACTACCAACGAAGTTGAAAACTGGCCTGGCAACCCTGAAGGAATTACTGGTCCCGAAATGATGATTCAAATTCAAGAACAAGCGCAACGTTTTGGAGCTGATGTTCGTGATGGTTGGGTAACCAAAGTTGATTTTTCTGGAGATGTTCATAAAGTTTGGGTAAATGATACTAAAGAAATTCATTGTGAAACTATAATTATTTCTACTGGCGCCTCAGCAAAATATTTAGGATTGGAATCTGAACAACATTATTTAAAAACAGGTGGTGGTGTATCGGCTTGTGCAATTTGTGATGGATTTTTTTATAAAAATCAAGAAGTTGTAATTGTTGGAGCTGGCGATTCGGCTTGCGAAGAAGCACATTATTTATCAAAATTGTGTAAAAAAGTTACAATTTTGGTTCGAAGTGAGCAATTTAGAGCTTCAAAAATAATGGAAGATCGTGTTAAAAAAACCAAAAATATTGAAATTTTAATGCATACCGAAACCGAAGAAGTTTTAGGAGACGGACAAGTGGTAACAGGAGTTAAAACTATTCACAGAGCTACTGGTGAAACAACAATTATTCCTGCCACAGGTTTTTTTGTTGCCATTGGACATAAACCAAACACCGATATTTTTAAAGATTTTTTAACTTTAGATGAAACTGGTTATATTGTAAACGTTCCTGGTTCTTCTAAAACTAATGTTGCTGGTGTTTTCGTTTCTGGCGATGCTGCCGATCACGTTTACCGACAAGCTATTACTGCTGCCGGAACGGGCTGTATGGCTGCACTTGATGCGGAACGTTATTTAGCTTCTAAAGAATAATTTGAATTAAAGCTCATAAAAAACCGTCTTGTTTTTAAATACTAGACGGTTTTACTACGATTTAAAAAATTACTTCAATGTTTTTTTCTTTAATACTGCATTGTCAGTAAATTTTTTCAATTCAATTTTTGGCTCTCCATACAATTCAATTTCCGATTTTCCGGACATTGAAATTAAAGTGTTGGTTTTAACTTGAATGCTAGTTGTTGAAAATAATTCGGTAGTGATTTCAGCTGTTTTTGCAGTTAAATTTTTTGCGTTTGCAGTTGTATTATTGTCTAATCGAAGTTTTAATTCATCACAATCACCTTCAATTTTTGCTTGAGCATTTTGATACATATCGCAAACTAAAGTTTTTGTAACTAGTAAAGATTTCAAATTGGAATTTTTACTTAAATTTAAAATGGTATTTTCTCCTTTAACATTAATTTCGGCTTTTGAGTTGTCATCTAAAAATAAAGAAAAACTTTTAGATCGAGAATTTAAAAACAATTTAGAATCGTCGTAAGCTTTAAAAGTAATGGTTTCTAAATCTAAATCGGTTAAAGTACTAATTTTAGATTCTGTTTTGGAAATTAACATTTTAAAATCATCGGTATAGGTTACTCGTAAAGTAAATTTTTTTGCCCCCGATACTGTTTTATATGTACTTAGTTGTAACGTTTTTCCATTAGTATTTATAGCTACATTTTCGTGCAAATTGTCGTCGGCATCAATTTCAACACTAGCTTCTTTTCCTTTTACTAAATATACTTCAAGGTTATCGGTTACTTCTAAATTTTCAAATGAAGCTATTTGTTTTATTTCGACTGTTACTTGTTTTGATCCTTTTATTTTTTCCTTTTTTTGTGCAATCGTTAAATTTGTTAATAAGAAAAAGGAAGTTAAAAGTATAATTTTTTTCATTGTTGAATTGATTTTTTTTGATTTTTCAAAGGTATTAAAAATTAATTGTGTTTTTATTATTTTTTTGTTTTTGAAAATGTAAAATAATAAAAAACAAATTTAATTTTTAGCCCAGATGGGAACGGCATCCTCCACTTTTTTTGGCGGAGATATAGAGGACAGCTGGAACGATGTAAATTTATGAGTCCAAATGCTGTTGCTCCAATTTTTTAAAAATAAATAAAAAACCCACCCAAGTTATTACGCCAGGATGGGAAAAATTGCTATGAAAAAGATTACTAGTTGCCTAGTAAGTTGTAAATATAATATTTTTTTAATTATTACGAAAACATATCTTTTACTTTTTCAAAAAAAGATTTATCTGTTTTTTCTGGATTTGGTAAAAAATTATCATCGTTTAATGATTTTTCAAAAAACTGACGTTGTTCTTTATTTAGTGTTTTTGGAGTCCAAACATTTACGTGAACTAGCAAGTCACCACTCCCGTAACTGTTAATACTTGGAATTCCTTTACCTTTTAAGCGTAAAATTTTTCCCGATTGAATTCCTTCGTCAAGTTTAATTCGCACTTTTCCATTTATTGCATTGATGTCTTTTGAAACACCAAGTGCTGCTTCTGGATAACTTATATATAAATCGTAATGTAGGTTTTCACCTTCACGTTTTAAAAATTCGTGTTCTACTTCTTCAATTGCTACAATTAAATCGCCTGGAATTCCGTTGCCAGGTGCATCGTTTCCTTTGCTTGATACTTTAAGTTGCATACCGTCAACAACTCCTGCTGGAATTTTAACTGAAACGGTTTCGTCTTCTAAAATCATTCCTTGTGAGTCGGCATCGTTGGGTTTGCTGTCTATCATTTGTCCTGCTCCGCCACAAGTCGGACAGGTTGTAGCAGTTTGCATTCGACCCAAAATAGTATTTGTTACCCTTAAAACTTGTCCTTGTCCGTTACAGGTTGAACACGTTTTATAACGAACGCCTTGTGCTTGAATTTTACGTTTTACTTTAACTTTTTTCTCAACGCCGTTAGCAATTTCTTCTAGGGTTAATTTTACTTTGATTCGTAAATTGCTTCCTTTGGTTTTACGTTGACCTCCGCCACCGCCACCAAATCCGCCACCTCCTCCGAAAATATCTCCAAACTGGCTAAAGATATCGTCCATGTTCATTCCACCGCCGTAACGGTTTCCACCGCCACCATTTTCAAACGCTTGATGTCCGTAGGAATCGTATTGAGATTTTTTTTGAGGGTCGCTTAAAATTTCATAAGCTTCAGCACATTCTTTAAACTTTTCTTCGGCTTGTTTATTGCCAGGGTTTTTGTCTGGGTGAAATTCAATTGCTTTTTTTCGGTATGCTTTTTTAATTTCTGCTTCCGTTGCGCCTTTGGATGTTCCTAGAATATCGTAA
>JAYUFJ010000361.1:0-11371 GCA_043738775.1 Flavobacterium sp.
CGCATTAAAATATATGACGATAAAGGAATTTAATAATCAATCAAATAATTACAAAAATGTCGCTTAACTTAAACTCCACTTTTTATTTGCATATCCACAGCCTTATAAAATTTTCTGAGACTATGATTCTGGTGTTTAAAGTGAGAGTCTCACGATGGTATAATATCTGTCTATAAAGAAGAGTTTTGTTTATAAAGATTTAAGTTTTAAAACGTTTTATTTATATTTGGATATTTATGATATTCTGAAATAATTGTTAATTTATAGATTATATAACAGATTAATAGGGTTAGTAATGATTTAACTCTTTTGAATTATTTATTAACTTAAAAAATTCTGAGCGATTTTCTATTTTCATAATTTCATAAATGGATTTTAAATGATATTTTACTGTGTTTTCTGAAATAAAAATATGTTTATTTGTTTTTCCTTCTCTAATTAATGCAATAATTTCTAATTGTCTTTGAGTTAAATCATATTTTGAAAATTAATTTGTGCGAATCCATAAGTTGATAAATTTGAAGTTAAAATTTGTAATTCTTCATATATACGAATATTATCTTTTTCAAGTAAAATATTTTTCTCTTTATTTGCATATCCAAAGGAACAAAATAGATCCTGGTTCTTTATTTTGATTCTGAACTAATTTTTCACGACTTAAACCTAATCGGTTTATTTTTTGTATGCCTAATCTGCTAATTCTTTCCATAATTACAATTTTAAAAGAGCGTTGTAGGTTTTTCACTTGCCATCAAATGCAAATTATCTAAAGTGAATTTTGTTTCTGTTTCCAACTCACTTGGATTTTCGCATTTGCTAGAATCACTTTCTGGGAAAATTGGCAACGCTTGATATACCGCTAATCCTGTAGATTTTTCTTGCAAGATAGTGAGTGTGGTTGGCAATTTAGAAATCCAGCACTTACCTTGTGGCGTGCCTAGTGGTTTGCGCATTTCGTCTACAATACTCATATACATTGGGTCGCCAATCCGAGCTATTGGGTCAATATCCTTTCTATTTATTATTAAAATTTAAAAACTTATACCCTGACCAATATAACAACTATCTTTTTCATTAATTTTACAATATTCAGTCTCGCATTCTACAAAATTTTTATTGTTGTAACCTACATATCGAGGGATAACAATAAAACCGTATAAAAAAATTATTTTTCCGTTTGTGAATGTAAATCTTATACTATCCGTTCTATACAAATCTTTTGTTCTATTTATTCTTATTTTTGTATCTTCTTCGGTTTCTGTTTCAAAACCAGTAGTGTTGGTAGTAGATGCAACACTTGTTAGAATGTTCATTCTTGAGGATTGAGTTGCGCTAGTATTCACCGCTTCATCAAAAATCCCTGTAAATCCTTTTGGTCTTTGAATAAAACCAAGGTTTCATGTTTTAATTTCAGTAAGTTGAGGATTTCTTAGGCTCTCATTATCCTAAAAAGCGTTTGTGACGCATCGTTGTTTATTGGCATATTTGTTTAGTATTAAAATTCGTTAGTAAATTTAGCAAATTTCATATCAATTATAAATTCATTAAAATATTTTTTAAGGCTAACTTTTTTTATATTCGGTCGGCAATAAATAAATCAATTGTCGAACATATTGAATTAATTAAACTAAATCCAAAATTATCAAATGTTTTTAAGACTTAAATCTTCATTTTTTCCTACAAGCTTCTTATTTACTCAAATAAAACAAAGTTTAAATATTCAAATTCTTTATAAAGTTTATATTTGCATTTCAAATAAATTAAAAAAATGAAAGACTTACTATACAAATTTGAAAATAAAGAACCCGAAATAATTTTTAATTGGAAAGATGCCGAAACCGAAGCCGAAGGTTGGACAGTTATTAACTCCCTTCGTGGTGGTGCCGCTGGTGGAGGAACAAGAATGAGAAAAGGACTGGATATAAACGAGGTACTATCATTAGCCAAAACGATGGAAGTAAAATTTTCAGTTTCTGGTCCAGCAATCGGAGGTGCAAAATCGGGAATTAACTTTGACCCAAATGACCCACGCAAAAAAGGAGTTTTACAACGGTGGTACAAAGCAGTTTCTCCTTTATTAAAAAGTTACTACGGTACTGGAGGCGATTTAAATGTTGATGAAATTCATGAAGTTATACCAATGACCGAAGAATGTGGTGTATGGCATCCGCAAGAAGGCGTTTTTAACGGACATTTTAAACCAACCGAAGCAGACAAAATTAATAGAATAGGACAATTACGTCAAGGTGTTGTTAAAGTAATTGAAAATTTAAAATTCTCTCCCGACGTAATGAGAAAATTTACAGTAGCAGATATGATTACTGGTTATGGCGTTGCCGAAGCAGTTCGTCATTATTACAATATTTACGGTGGCGATGTAAAAGGTAAAAAAGCAATTGTACAAGGTTTTGGTAACGTAGGTTCGGCAGCAGCGTTTTATTTAGCAGAAATGGGTGCAAAAATAATTGGTATTATAGATAGGGATGGAGGTTTAATAAATGAAAACGGATTTACATTTGAAGAAATTAGAACATTATTTCTAAATAAAGACGGAAATAAATTAGTAGCTCCAAATATGATTTCGTTTGATGAAATTAATCAAAAGATTTGGTCTATTGGAGCCGAAATATTTACACCGTGTGCTGCATCTAGATTAGTAGCAAAAAGTCAAATAGACAGTATGATTGCAAATGGTTTAGAAGTTATTTCGTGTGGAGCCAATGTTCCATTTGCTGATAAAGAAATATTTTTTGGACCCATAATGGAGGAAGTAGATAGCAAAATAAGTTTGATTCCCGATTTTATTTCCAACTGCGGAATGGCTCGCGTTTTTGCCTATTTTATGGAGAAAAAAGTTCAAATGACTGATGAGGCGATTTTTAACGACACTTCTGAAATTATTCGAAAAGCCATTGAAAATGCGCATTCAATTAATTCAGACAAAAAAAATATAAGCGCTACAGCTTTTGAAATTGCGTTAAATCAACTAGTTTAAAGTTAATTTTAAATACTTTTTATCAAAATTAAACGTTTAAATTAAAAGCATAAAAATGAAATCACAATTAATTTTAAAATTTGTTCAATTAATATCTAATGCCCATAAAAAGGTGTTGCTATCGGACAAGGTAAAATCAATTGTTTTATCATCAACTATATTTTTGTTACTGCTTTTTTTGCTATTTTTTATACGCTTTTGGCCTCCATCAAATAGTGCTGAATTAGTTGAATCTAGTGGAGGAAGCGGATTAACAGTCAATTTTGGCGATGCCACTTTTGGGTCGGGAAAAGAGTTTGAAAATAAAGAATTAAACGTAAAAAAAATCTCAAAACCAATAGTTTCTCCCAAAACTCCCAATGAAAATATAATTACTTCCGAAAAATCAAATGATGATGAAGTTGTAATTCCAAAATCTGAAACCAAGAAAAAACAGTACAATGTTGATCCTAAAAAAGAAATAAAACCTGTTGAAATAAAAAAACCTAATGATAAAAAAACTGATGATGCTTTGTCGAATCTATTAAAAGGGAACAATAAAGGAGGCGACGGAAATTCAAAATCTCCAGGAAATCAAGGTCGATTAAATGGTGATATAAATTCAAGGGGCTATTCAAATACAGGAGGTTTGGGCGGCGGTGGCCAAGGTGGCGAAACTGGTTCAGGTAACGGAACAGGTAATGCATTGGGCTATTCACTCGGTACACGCAAAGCACTCTCTAAACCGCAACCTAATTACACTTGCAACGAAGAGGGCAAAGTTGTAGTTGAAATTTCGGTTGATAGAAATGGTAAGGTTACCAACGCAATTGCAGGAGTTAAAGGCACTACCAACACCGCTTTGTGCTTGTTAAGTCAAGCCAAAATTGCTGCTTTAAATACCAAATGGGAATCAAGCAACAATGCTCCCGAAAAGCAAGTTGGTAAAATAATTTATAACTTCAGTTTAAATTAAATTCATTTGGGCGTTACCCATTAAGGGTCGGGCTTTACGCTTTATCTTTTTATTTCGATAAAAAATCGAAATAAAAAGGATACCGCTTCAATCCCTAACGCAATAAAGTAAAATCAATAAAATCCATCTTAAAATTGTACTTTTTGATGGATTTTTTTAATTTTATACAAGTTTTTTTTCAAAACTGTAACAATTAAAAAAACCAACAGTCTTTAGAGTAGATTAATTAATCAAAAAACATTTTTTGCCAACCGAAAACCAAAATATCGAATTGTTACTCAATCAATGCAAACTACAAAATCAAAAAGCTCAATTTGCAGTTTACAATTTGTATAGTAAAGCAATGTACAACGTAGCATTTCGAATATTGGGAAATCAAATGGAAGCCGAAGATGTAATGCAGGAAAGTTTTTTGAAAGCATTTACCAAAATTGAATCCTACAATTCCGACGCAACTTTTGGTGCTTGGTTAAAACGAATTGTAATCAACAAAAGTATTAACGAACTTAAAAAATCAAAAGTTTACCAAACGGAGACTATTTTAGAAAATTTTGAAAAAGTTGATGTTGATAACGGCGAAATTTCATTTACAAATCAAAAAGCCGAACATGTTTTAAAAACGATTCAAAGCCTAAAAACCAACTACAAAGTTATATTAACCTTGTTTTTTATAGAAGGATTTGACTTAGAAGAAATAACAGAAATTCTTAAAATATCATACGAAAATTGCCGTACAACAATGAGTCGAGCCAAAGAAAGTTTAAGAAAAAAATTAGCAGTATAATGAATACACAAAACAAAAACAATCCTTTTGAAAATCAAAATTGGGATTTTGAAACCCCAATTGATGGTCACGAAAAACGATTTTTAAAGAAATTAAAAGAAAAAAAACAAAAAAAACAAACCTTTTGGAAACCACTAGCCATTGCTTGCAGTTTAGTTATTTGTTTTGGAGTTTTATATTTTATTTATTTAAAATCAATCGGGACTTAACCAAACTGGATAAACAATCAAACAAAAACAGAAGTCGCTTTTTCGCCCGAAGTTCAAGAAACTCAAAATTATTTTTCGTCGGTAATCAATTCAGAAATAGCAAGTTTAAAGCAAAAAGAGACTCCGCAAAGCAAAGCATTGATCTACGATGCATTAGCCCAAATTGAAAGTTTAGAAAAAGATTACGATAATTTAAAACTTGAAATTAAAAAAAATGGCGAAAATAAACAAATCGTTTTCGCTTTAATTACTAATATGCAAACCCGTATAGACTTTTTAAAATCGGTTTTAAGTCAAATTGAAACCCTAAAAAAATACCAACATGAAAACAGTATATAAAATAATTATCACACTCTTATTTCCTATTTTAACTTTTGCGAATTCAATCGAAGAAACAATAGTTAAAGAAAGAGTAATTTCAAAAACTTACACTACAAATGCCGATGCATTAGCAGAAATCAACAATCAATTTGGTTCAATAACTGTAGTTTTATGGAACGAAAATAAAATTTCTGTCGATGTAAACATAAAAGTTACTGGAGTAAACGAAAAAAATGTAATTCGTAAATTTGAGAGCATTGATGTAGATTTTTCAAATTCAAGTTCGAATGTTACCGCAAAAACTACATTTGGTAACGATAGTGACAGTAATAGTTACGAAAGCATCAATATTGAAATAAATTATTTAGTAAAAATTCCAAAAAACGGAAGTATTGATTTATCGAATAAATATGGTAATATTTCTGTGGCAGAACTTAACGGCGAGTCAAAAATAAATCTTAAATATGGCAGTTTGAATTTGGGAGAATTTAAAAATAAATCCAATATTTTTGAATTGAGTTACTCGACCAACTCAAATGTTGATTTTATAGATGATTTAAAATTAGATTGTAAATATTCAAAAATCAGTATTACTAAAAATTACAACATTTCAATTAAAGGGAATTACAATGATTTTATTTTTCAAAATATTGGAATTGTAAAATTTGTAGGCAATTATAGCAAAATAAAATCTAACACAATTGTACAATTGGATTGCGATGGAAATTACCTGGTTTTAAAATTAGGAGACGTTATTCAAGCAGATATTAATTCCAATTATACTGATATTAATTTATTGGCTAGTAGCAAAACCAAAAAAATTAATATTGATGGAAATTATTCCAACACCAAAATTAGTTGTAGTAATGATTTTGCATTCGATTTCGAAATAGCTTTAAATTATGGAAGTTTAAACAGTAATTTTGATTTGAATTATATTGAAAAAAGTGAAAAAGGAAATTCAAAATACTATGTTGGTAGCCGAAATACAACTGGAAAATCAAAAATAAAAGTAAACACAAATTACGGAAGCGTAAAGTTTTCAGAATAATTATTTAACAACTTAAAAATCAAATCGTATGAAAAAATTAGTTTTATTAGCATTATTGGCTACAAGTTTTGTAAACGCCCAAGATTGGTTTGGGGAAAAAGTAAAAGGAAACGGAAAAGAAATTTCCGAAAAAAGAAACACTTCGGAGTATGATATAATATCAGTGTCTGGACCAATGGATATGACTTTGATTGCCGGAAAAGAAGGAGATTTAACTCTACTAGGAGAAGAAAATTTACTTCCTTACATTAAAACCGAGGTTGACGGTAATACACTTAAAATTTTTGTAGAAAAGAAAATAAATTTAAGACCTAGCAGCAACAAAAAATTAATTATTACTGTTCCATTTGATAAAATTAGCAAATTAAGCTTGGCTGGTTCTGGAGATATTATGAGTAAAGATGTGATTACTGGCGATTCATTTGAAGTACGTTTGGCTGGATCGGGCAATATTTATATGGAAGTTAATGCTACCAATTTAGAAGCAGCAATTGCGGGTTCGGGAGATATTACTATTAAAGGAAAAGCAACGAATTTAGAGGCAAAAATATCTGGATCGGGCGATATTAAATGTGAAAATGTAGTTTCAGAAAATGCTACTGCAAGCATTTCGGGCTCGGGTGATATTAAAGTGAATTGTAATAAAAAATTGACAGGTCGAATTTCAGGATCTGGCGACATTCGCTATAAAGGAAAACCAGAATCGGTTGATAAAAAAGTTAGCGGATCTGGAGAAGTCTCGAGTTTTTAAAAAAATAAAAAAAGTCCAAATCATCTCGATTTGGACTTTTTTTATTTTTTTAAAAACTCTAAAACATTTTTCTCAATTCGAGAATAAGTATCTGTAATATCGGCTTTATAAAACTTTTCACCTAAAATATTTTCGTACAATTCGATATATCTTTCCGAAACGGTTTCGATATAATCATTCGACATTTCTGGAATTTGTTGTCCATCCAAACCTTGAAATCCGTTTGCAATTAACCATTGACGAACAAATTCTTTTGATAATTGTTTTTGCGGTTCGTTGGCAATTTGTCGTTCTTTATAGCCGTATTTATAAAAATAACGTGAAGAATCGGGAGTATGAATTTCATCAATTAAAACAATTTTACCTTCTTTTGTTTTTCCAAATTCGTATTTGGTATCTACTAAAATTAATCCTTTTTCATTAGCGATTTCTGTTCCTCGTTGGTATAAATCGCGCGTGTATTTTTCTAAAATAAGATACTCATTTTCAGATACAATTCCTTTTAATAAAATATCTTCTCTCGAAATGTCTTCATCGTGTGAACCATTATCTGCTTTGGTAGTTGGTGTAATTATTGGTTCATTAAATTGATCATTTTCCTTTAAACCATTGGGCATTGAAACGCCACAAATAATTCTTTTTCCTAATGCGTATTCTCGTGCCGCGTGTCCCGAAAGATACCCTCGAATTACCATTTCAACTTTAAAAGGTTCGCATAAATAACCAATAGCAACGTTTGGGTCTGGTGTTGCAATTAGCCAATTCGGAACAATATCTTGGGTTAATTGCATAAATTTTGTTGCAATTTGGTTCAAAATTTGACCTTTATAAGGAATTCCTTTTGGTAAAACTACATCAAAAGCCGAAAGTCTATCTGTAGCAATCATTATTAAAAGTTCATCATTTATATTGTAAACTTCTCTAACCTTACCTCGATAAACAGATTTTTGATTTGGGAAATTAAAATTTGTTGTAGTTATAGTTTGCATTTATATAGTTTTGTTGTGTACCGCAAAAATAGTGTTTTCAAAAATAAAAACAATTAAAATTAAAAAAACTCTAAATCAATTTTTAACTTAGAGTTTTTATTTTTAATCCAAATTTTCAATGCTTTTATAGGCCTCAATAACTTTTTTAACCAATCGGTGGCGCACAATATCTTTATCATCAAGGTAAATAATTCCAATACCTTCAATATCTTTTAAAACCAGTAAAGCTTCTTTAAGTCCCGAAATAGTTCTTCTTGGCAAATCAACTTGCCCTGGGTCGCCAGTGATAATAAATTTGGCACTTTTTCCCATTCGTGTCAAAAACATTTTCATTTGCGAGTGTGTTGTGTTTTGAGCTTCGTCTAAAATTACAAAGGCGTTATCTAAAGTTCGTCCCCGCATAAAAGCCAAGGGTGCAATTTGAATAATACCTTTTAAAATGTAATCTTCCAAGGTTTGTGGTGGCAACATATCTCGTAAAGCATCGTATAATGGTTGCATATAAGGGTCGAGTTTATCTTTCATATCGCCTGGTAAAAAACCCAAATTTTCGCCTGCTTCAACTGCTGGTCTTGTTAATACAATTTTTTTTACCTGCTTTTCTTTTAGGGCTTTAACAGCCAATGCAACACCAGTATAGGTTTTTCCGGTACCTGCAGGGCCAACTGCAAAAACCATATCGTTTTTTAAAATTAAATCAACCATTTTTTGCTGGTTGGGCGTTATCGCCTTAATCAGTTTACCGCCAATTCCGTGTACCAAAATTTTATCTTGGTCGGGCATTCGTTGTTCGGTTTGGGTATCGCTTTGAATTACCCTTTCAATTACATTGGTATCGATTGTGTTGTATCGGGTAAAGTGTAGCATCAATCGATTAAATCTAGTTTCAAATTCATCTAAAACTTCTTTTTCTCCAAAAGCCTTTATGGTTGTGCCTCGAGCTACAATTTTCAATTTCGGATAATACTTTTTAATAGTTTCTAGATGAGCATCTTGTGCGCCCCAAAATTCTTTCGGAGCAATGTTGTGTAATTCGATAGTGCGTTCGTTCAAGTGTTGTTTTTTTTATTTAATTAATACATTTTTTAAAAAGTTAAAAATAAAGTAACTTTGCACTCAAATTTAATCAATTTTACGATTGAATTGAATATAGTTATAAACAATTTTATGTCAATAATTACGCTTACTTCTGATTACGGACTCAAAGACCACTTTGTTGGAGCTTTGAAAGGAAAAATTTATTCCGCATATCCAGAAGCCGTTTTGGTTGACCTTTCGCATCAAATTGATTCCTTTAACATTTCGGAAACGAGTTATATTTTAAATGCCGCAGCTCCGAATTTTCCGATGTCAACTGTGCATATTATAGGTGTTGATTGTGAACGAAATAGAGAAAACGATCATATTGCAATTAAATGGAACGATCAGTATTTTATTGCTGCCGATAATGGAATTTTAAGCCTTTTGACTCAAGTAATTTCGGCTCAAAAAATGGTAAAAATAAACATTCATGAGTTTATGTTAAATGGCGCAACTGATATGGATGTTTTAATAAAGGTTGGTATTTATTTGGCAAAAGGAGGAATGCTTAACGAAGTTGGTGACGAAATTTCAACATTAAAAGAAGTTACCGAAATGCAACCTATTGCCTCTTCCGATTTAAAAACGATTAAGGGAAACGTAGTTTATATAGATAATTTTGGAAACGCAGTAACCAATATTTCTAAAAAATTATTCAATGATATAGCAAACAAGCGTAATTTCGAAATTATTACAAAAAACCTGAAATTAAAAACGATATTAAAAAATTATTCTGATTTGGGTGCAAAAGAAAATGCGACAATAAAAAATCAAGAAGCAAAAAGTTTAGCGTTATTTAATGAAAATGGATTGCTTGAAATTGCTATTTATAAAAGTAATCCCAACAAGTTTGGCTCCGCGAACAGTTTGCTGGGTTTAAAATATCGTGATGTAGTTACTATTGAGTTTAATGATTAAATAAGTAAAGTCATATAATAATTTCAAAATAATAAATCATAAATCAAAAAAATCCAAATGTTGATAAGAATAGTAAAATTAACGTTTCACGAAGAAAACATTTCAGCATTTTTGGAAAATTTTGATTTAATGAAATTAAAAATACGAAATGCACCCGGAAATCGTTTTCTTGAATTGTATCAAGATAAAAGTAACAAATCAATATTTTTCACTTACAGTTATTGGGAAACCGAAGCAGATCTTGAAAATTATAGAAACTCCGAACTTTTTTATGATGTTTGGTCGTTTACAAAAAAATTATTCAGTCAAAAAGCCGAAGCTTGGAGTTTGGATAAATTAGAATCGCTAGTTTAAATTATAAGAGGGTTTTATTTACTTTGATTATGTTTAAATTTTAGAAATAGCCTTAAATAATTTTAAACCTTTAAAACAATATTAATTTTTTAAAATATGAAATCAATAATATTTCGAGAAATAAAATCATTTTTTGGTTCGCCGATTGGTTATTTGGTAATAGCTCTTTTTTTAATTTTAAACGGTTTGTTTCTTTGGGTTTTTCCTGGTGAATACAATGTTTTGGATAGTGGTTTTGCCGATTTAAGTCCGTTTTTTAAACTTGCTCCGTGGATTTTTTTGTTTTTAATTCCAGCCGTAACAATGAAAAGTTTTTCGGATGAAAAGAAGCAAGGCACAATCGAATTACTATTAACAAAACCAATTTCGGTAGGGCAAATTGTTAACGGAAAATTTATTGGAGCTTTACTACTAATTTTAATTGCGCTACTTCCTACTTTGTTATATGTATTAATTATTTCTATGTATCGAATTCCAACTTCAAGTATCGATTTTGGTAGTACAATAGGAAGTTATTTCGGATTATTTTTTTTAGTTTCGGGTTACTCAGCTATCGGAATTTTCACTTCTACATTATCCGAAAATCAAATAGTTGCATTTTTACTCGCAGTTTTTTTATGCTTCTTTTTTTATTTCGGATTCGATGGAATAGCACAAATTTTTAAATCAAACGAACAAGTAATTACTTCATTCGGAATGAATTATCATTTTAAAAGTATGAGTCGTGGTGTATTTGATACTCGAGATGCAATTTATTTTTTAAGCATCACTTTTTTATTTTTATCGATAACTGTTTATAAATTAAAATCATATCAAAACTAATGAATACAACAAATCCACTTTTGAAAAAGGTTTTAATTACTATTGCATTTTTATTTTTACTCAATTTGGTTGGGCATTTTTTGTTTCATCGTTTTGATTTAACTGCCGATAAACGTTACACTTTATCCGAAGCGTCTTTAAA
>JAYUFJ010000362.1:0-4112 GCA_043738775.1 Flavobacterium sp.
GGTTCACATTAATACGAACGATTTTGATGAATCAATAATTTTTTGTGGTCGAGGTGATGAAAAAAATAATTTTTTGATGGAAATGTATCTTAAAAATGAAAAAGACAAAAGCAAAATGTTCACCGTTTTTGATTCGAATTTTAAAGATTTCAATGCAACGATTGAAAAAACGAACTTAGAAAATAAAAAATTTTATGAATCAAAAAAAGAAGAAATAAACTGGAGCTCGGAATTTGATACTTTTGCAAATGCTTTAGTTAAATTTCCTTATTATTCAAAAAAAGAATTGTTTCCTTTAATCCATAAATTAAGAACTGGTAAAGATATTTCAAAAGAATTTCCTGAAAATTATTATTCATTTCGAAAGGATATAGATTTGAATAACGAAAATTTAGTTGGTTTTTCTCCTTTTATAATGTACATAAATCAAATGTTAAATAATATTAGTTCGGTAAATTATCACAATCATTTTTCGGATGTTGATTTAGCATTAAAAACAAATATAGACAAATTGAACATTACCGATACTTTAATAAGCAATAATAAAGTAAAAAATACAGTTTTAAACAGTATCGCTTTTCAATATCTTTTAGAAGATCAAAATATGATTAATAACAAACAATTTTTAATTAATTATCAAAAAATTTCAACCGATAAAAGTCAAAAAAATGAAATTTTAAAACTAGGTAATTCAATAAAAAATTTAACTATTGGTAAACCGTTGCCCGAAATTATTTTGCAAAATTTTAACGGAAATAATATTTCTACTAATGACTTAATTAATTCAAAAACAGTTATTTATTTTTGGTCAGAAAAATTAGAATCTCATTTTGAAGAAACTCATAAAAAAATAATTGATTTTAAACTAAAGCATCCAAATTATGCCTTTATTTCAATTAATTTAGATGAAAAATCTACTAAATGGAAATCTTTTTTGATTCATAAAAACTTTTCACTTACTAATGAGTTTCATTGTACTAATTTTGAAGAAATTAAAACAAAATGGGCAATTACTAAAATTCATCGCACTTTAATTATCAACTCCGACAAATCTATTAAAAATGCATTTACCAATTTATTTGATGTGAATTTTGAAAAAGAACTTTGAATTATTAATTAACCTTAGTTGTTTAATTATTAATTCAAGACAAAAAATGGTAAAATAAGTAATTATATATTAACATAATAGTAAAAAAAATGTTTAGATAGTATTATCTACTAGTTTTTTTAAAATATAAAAGGCAATTTCATATACGAAATTGCCTTTTATGATTCAGAAAATAATAACAAAAAAATTACTTATTTCCCTTTTCGAAATCTGCAATAAATTGTGCCAATCCTAAGTCCGTTAAAGGATGTTTTAACAATCCTAGAATTGCAGATAAAGGTCCAGTCATTACATCGGCTCCAATTTTAGCACAATTAACAATGTGCATTGTGTGACGAACAGAAGCCGCTAAAATTTGAGTTTCATAACCATAATTATCATAAATTAACCGAATTTCTTCAATTAAATTTAATCCATCTGTCGAAATATCATCCAATCGACCTATAAAAGGTGAAACAAAAGTGGCTCCAGCTTTAGCAGCTAATAGCGCTTGACCCGCAGAAAAAACTAAAGTTACATTTGTTTTAATTCCCTTATCCGAAAAATATTTACAAGCCATTACACCTTCCTTGGTCATTGGTAGTTTAACCACAATTTGTTCGTGTAATTCTGCCAATTCTTCTCCCTCACGAATCATACCGTCATAGTTAACAGCATTTACTTCGGCACTAACTTCTCCATCACTAATATTGCAAATAGCAACGTAATGTTTTAAAATATTGTCTTTTCCGGTGATTCCTTCTTTAGCCATAAGGCTCGGGTTGGTAGTTACTCCATCTAAAACTCCTAATTGTTGTGCCGCTTTAATTTCGGCTAAATTTGCCGTGTCGATAAAAAATTTCATATGTATTAAATTGTGTTTGTCTTTTTTTGTATAAAATCAATATAGTTAGCAAAATTACAATTTCAAAAGCAATAATATTAAAATTATATTCCAAAGTTTAAAAGTAGTCTTTGAATTTATTTTTTATATAATACTTTCGCTTTTTAATAAAAAATTACAACTTAAAATGATTCATTAACATTTTTTCATACAATGCGTCGGGCAAAATTCGTTTCAAAACAATCGAAAATTTTTGCATAAAAGCACCAACTTTGTAATGAATTTTTGGATTTTTGGTATTTATAATTTTCAAAATTTCAATTGCCATTACGTTTGGATTTCCACCCGAATCAACTTGAGAATCCATCATTTTCAATATATTTCCATAATCATTTTCATAAGGAGAGTCTTTCAAAACGGGAGCGTGATAACGACCCGAAGCTATGTTGGTTGCAAAATCGCCAGGTGCTACATTGGTAATTTTTATGCCAAACTTTTTAGTTTCCATTCGCAAAGCTTCGGTTACCAACTCTAAAGCCCCTTTTGATGCTGAATAAATTCCTCGATAAGGTAAACCCATATAGCCAGCTATTGAGGTTATATTGATAATTAACCCTGATTTTTGCGAACGCATTTGGGGTAAAACTGCTTTAATAACTTCAACTGGTCCATAAAAATTGGTTTCGAAATGATTGCGAATTTCTTCTATAGGAATTTCTTCTATTGCACCAGTAATTCCAACACCAGCGTTATTAATTACAACATCTACCCTACCCGATTTTGCAATAATTTCTGAAATTGTTTTTGCAATTGACTCCGAATTTCTAACATCTAAAGCTAATAACGGAAATAATGTTTTTGGATATTTCTCAGGAATTCGACTGGTTCCATAAACGATAAAACCTTTTTGATATAAAAATTCTCCTATCGCTTTTCCAATTCCTGATGAAGCTCCAGTAATTAAAACTACTTTACTCATTTTTTATTTGATTTGAATTGATTTTTAAAACAAATTAAAATCAAATTAATTACAGATTTTTTTTGATTTAATATTTGGTAAAAATAGAAAAACTTAATAAATAAAATTTAAAAAACTAGAATATTACTTGATTTATTTAAAAGTTTATGGGAAATCTATATTAGGAAGAAAAATTAAAATAATTTGATTATTTAGAAAAAAATAAGCATTACACTAAATAAAGTTTATGTTGTTATGACCAAATGTTTAGATTTTAAAAAAAAATGTTATATTAAATTAGCGATTCTAATAAATAAAATAAATTGTATTAAAAGATTTTATACCACTTTTGTTATGCTTTATATGCCTTATTTTGAAAGGTTTTCAATCAATTCGGCTACCAAACGCCCAGTTTTCATTGCGGCATTTATTGAGCCATTCAATAAATGATCACCACAAATAAATAAGTTTTCATTAATTTTAAGTTCATCATTTGATAATTCATTTTTAACAAAAACTTGATTTGGCAAAGCATATTTAATGCGATAAGTTTTTAACATTTTCCAATCATCAACTAGATTGCCATACCAATTTTTAAGTTCTACTTTCATATTTTCGGCTAAGGTTTCATCGTCAATTGATGTAATTCCGTTTACCGAAACTGAAATTAAAATTTTTCCATCGGGAGCATATTTCTTTGAAATGTTTGTCATAACTGTCAAGTTATTCACCCATTTTTTATTTACAGAAGCATTTAAAATGACTACTGCTTTATTAGTTTGGGCAATTGGGGCTTCAAAATAAACATTGGTTACTTGATTAAAATTTTGTTTGCTTTTTAAAATGTAATTACTTGCAAAACCAGTCGCCTCGGTAGCAATTATTATTTTATCGGTTTCGAAAACTGGATGACGCGCTGGCGCTCATCGCACAGCCCAAGCCGTTCGTCATCGCCGTGTCCGACACGGCCCGGACGTATCTGGAGGAGCGGTTTGATTTCCACGCACCCGAAAGGACGACGGAGGAATTTTTGCGCGAGCTGGGCGGGACGAAATTATTGTTCCCCGAACAAAAAGAAAGCCTCGGCAATTTTCTGGCAAGCTGCGACCTGGTGAAGTTCGCCAAATACGAGCCGGGTGAAAACGAATTGCGCGGACTCCACGGCTCGGCGCTGCGCTTGGTGGAAGAAACGGCTCCGAGGGAAATGAAAGCGGAAGGCGGGA
>JAYUFJ010000363.1:0-4106 GCA_043738775.1 Flavobacterium sp.
TAAAATATAAATGTATTCCGCTTGAATTTCCATAAAATCCACCTCCAGTTTCTTCTCCAATAAATTTTGCATTAGTGTAGTTTTTTGCTAAAGAAGCAAATTCAGAACCGCCTGAAAAAGTTAAACCATTTATCAATATATAAAGTTTTCCTTTAAAGTTGTTTTCATTTGGTTTGTCACCATTATAAAAATCAGGTTTATTTAAATATCTGCCGTCTTTGTTTAGATAAAACTCTTCTTTTAAATCGTTTACAAACTTTTCCTTTTTCGCATTACTGCTTTTTTGAGTGTGTTTTATAAATGAATAATCAAAAGAAGGAATTTCTACATATCTATATTTTATATATTCTTTGTCAATTAAATAAGATAACAAATGGTCTTCCATTCCCTGCTCTCCGCCTTCATTTTTTCTAATATCTATTATTAAGTTTTGTACTTTATTTTTTGAAATTGTTTTAAAATAATAATCTAATTTTTTCTGAAATCCAATTCTACCATTTTCATAACTATCAAGCGAAAAGTTGTTAAAAGATAAAGTTACTAAATTCAATGAACTATCAATTTTCATTTCTGATACTTCCTTGTAAATACGATTTGGAATTTCTACATTCATTTTATCTTCTAAATCATAAAATGTTTTGAAGTTTATAGAATTAATATTCTTGAAACTAATGTTTTTTTTAGTTTCAGGATTGTATAATTCTAAATTAAAATAAGTTGGATTATTTTCAAAAAAATTTGAATAATATTCAGAAAATTTCCGTTCTATTCTGTGAAATTTTCCAGTTACATTGTATCCATCCGAAGGATGGATACTAATGAATTTTTTCATTACTTTTTCAATACTATTCCCATTTATGTTAAGTAACTCCAAACCTTTAGTTTGGAATTTGTTATTGTCATTTAAAATGTAAACTCTACCATTAATTATTTTAAAAATAAAAGGTAAATATTTAAAATTTTGTTCTGAATACAAATTTAATTCCTCTGAAAACTGAATCTTGCAATGCCCTTCTTTTGTAAAAGATGTTATAGGTGCCAGTATTTTATATAATTCTAACGCATTCATCTTATCTTTTATTTTTGCTTTTTGTACATTAAATAGACTATCAAATTGTTTGTAATTATTATACCATAATCCTACGTGAGTTTCAACATAGGCATTTTTTAAAAATTCATAATCCTTGATTAATTCGGAATATTTGATTTTTTTTAATTTTTGAGGAGCAGTTTTAATTAATAAAGAATAATTTCCTTCTTTAGGATATTTTGGATCATCTTTTAATTTAATTCTTAAAGTATAAATTCCTGTAACATTTGGAGAAAATGAAATTTTGGCTGGGTCAGTTTCGTCATAAGAATAATCTTTATCTATTGAAAATTCATTTTTGTCTAATATTTCAACCGCAACATTTATTCCTTTGTTTTTAACAATTATTAGATAAGAAAAATCTTTTTTAAGTTCAATTTTGTAATTAATTATTTTGTTTTCTTTAATATGAAGATTGGAATATTCTTTATTAAAACTTATTTGATTGTTAAGTTGTCCAAATGTGGAAATTGTAAAAAAAATAAAGGCTATAAATAATGTTTTTTTCATTTGAGTTCTTTTATTTCTGCGGTTTAAAAGCATTTCTGCTAACTCAATATTATACGCAACTAAGTTTTTAATACCTCAATTATAAATATTTAAAAAATAGATACGCATTACGTTTTTTTAATAATGTTAAATTATACAATTTATTTATTCCTAAGAATCAAGGGTCGAAAAAAACGTCAAATAAATAAATAAAATTTTGAATTTAATAATAAACCATAACTATAATTACTGCATTAAAACATTTAAAATAGTAATTGCAGCCTCGCTAATTTTAGTTCCAGGGCCAAAAACTGCTACAGCACCAGCATCAAACAAAAACTGATAATCTTGTTTTGGTATTACGCCACCTACAATGACCATAATGTCTTGTCGTCCGTATTTTTTTAATTCTTCAATAACTTGTGGTACCAAAGTTTTGTGTCCGGCTGCCAATGAGGAAACACCCAAAATGTGAACATCATTTTCGACAGCTTGTTTTGCTGCTTCAGCAGGTGTTTGAAATAATGGACCTATATCTACATCAAAACCAACATCGGCATAGCCTGTTGCAACAACTTTTGCGCCCCGATCGTGACCATCTTGTCCCATTTTAGCTATCATTATTCTAGGTCGTCTGCCTTCAGTTTTTGCAAATTCGTTGGCTAATTGTTGCGCTTTTTCGAATTTTTCGTCATTTTTTATTTCTTTGCTGTACACGCCGCTAAAGGTTTTTATTTGTGCTTTGTATCGTCCAAAAACTTTTTCTAATGCGTCACTAATTTCGCCTAAAGTCGCTCGTTCACGGGCTGCTTCAATGGCCAATGCTAAAAGGTTTTCGTTTTTTGAAAAAGCGTTTTCGGTTATTTTTTTCAAACATTTTGCTACTTTTTCGTTGTTTCGATTGGCTTTAATTTGTTCCAAACGTTCCATTTGTTGCTTTCGCACCATTTGATTGTCTACATCTAAAATGTGCAAGGGATCTTCTTTTTCTAATCGGTATTTGTTAACTCCAATAATACTGTCTTGCCCACTATCAATACGGGCTTGCTTTCGAGCTGCAGCCTCTTCAATTCTCAATTTCGGAATTCCTTCTTCAATTGCTTTGGTCATTCCTCCCAGTTCTTCCACTTCTTGAATTAATTCCCAAGCTTTATTTGCAATTTCTTCGGTTAACGATTCTACGTAATAACTTCCAGCCCAAGGGTCAACCGTTTTTGTAATTTTGGTTTCTTCTTGAATATAAATTTGAGTGTTTCGAGCAATTCGTGCCGAAAAGTCTGTTGGTAATGCAATAGCTTCATCGAGTGCATTTGTGTGTAACGATTGTGTTCCTCCAAAAGCAGCAGCCATTGCTTCAATAGTTGTTCTAGCAACGTTGTTAAAAGGATCTTGTTCGGTTAAACTCCAACCGCTTGTTTGACAATGCGTTCGTAAGGCCAATGATTTTTCGTCTTTTGGGTTGAATTGTGTTATTAATTTTGCCCACAACATTCGTCCGGCTCTCATTTTGGCAATTTCCATAAAATGATTCATTCCAATTGCCCAAAAAAAAGATAATCTTGGAGCAAATTCATCAATTTTCATTCCAGTTGAAAGTCCAGTTCGAATGTATTCTAAACCATCTGCTAAAGTGTATGCTAACTCAATATCGGCAGTAGCACCTGCTTCTTGCATATGATAACCCGAAATGGAAATAGAATTGAATTTAGGCATATTTTTGCTAGTATATTCAAAAATATCTGCAATAATTTTCATTGATGGTGTAGGTGGATAAATGTAGGTATTTCGTACCATAAACTCCTTTAAAATATCGTTTTGAATAGTCCCAGAAAGTAGTTTTTTGTCAACTCCTTGCTCTTCGGCTGCAACAATATAAAAAGCCATAATTGGCAATACGGCTCCGTTCATTGTCATTGAAACCGACATTTCATCAAGGGGAATTTTGTCAAAAAGTACTTTCATATCTTCAACCGAATCTATTGCAACTCCTGCTTTTCCTACATCACCAACCACTCTTTCGTGGTCAGAATCGTAACCTCGATGTGTTGGTAAATCAAAAGCAACCGATAAGCCTTTTTGACCAGCTTCTAAATTTCTTCTGTAAAAAGCATTGCTTTCTTCGGCTGTTGAAAAACCTGCATACTGACGAATTGTCCAGGGGCGACGAACAAACATTGTAGAATAGGGTCCGCGTAAATTTGGTGAAAATCCTGCGCCAAAATCAAGATGTTCGAGGTTTTCAATGTCTTGTTTTGAATAAGTTTGTTTTAAGTTTATTCCTTCGGCTGTTTGAAATTCTTGTTCGTTAGAATTTATAGACTGCTTTTTAGAATTTTGTATTGATAGGTTTTGAATGTTCTTTCTCATTCTTAATTTGAGTTGGATATTTATTTAGATTTTGAGAGTTGTTGAATTAAGTTAAAAATTTAACTCATTTTTTATTTCAAGATATCAAATATAATTAATTTTCTTCAAGTTTAAGTCGTTCTTGCTCCATTTTCTCAGTCAATCTTTTCTCAATAATTGG
>JAYUFJ010000364.1:0-11310 GCA_043738775.1 Flavobacterium sp.
TTCAGGTTTTCTTCCATAATTTATAACCAATTTACTAATCTATTTGACAGTCCAATTTACAGAAACTATAATCTCGTTTCTTCTTGCAAAAAATTTATACGGCGGATCATATCCCAAATATCGAAAGTGACCAAAATAAGACAAGTGACTGGCTTTTAAAGCATTTTCGAGTAATTCGGTATTTTTTTTGATGTCATTATTCGATGCAATTCCACCAAATCGTATTGCTGCAACATATTCTTCGGGAACGGTTTTTATTGTTACTTCCGAATTGTTTGGTATTGGCAAATTGCTTTTATTGTAATTAATCGGCATCACAAAAGCCATAGTCGAAACCGAATCGCCAACATCCATATGTACAGGAGAAGTCATTGCAATTTGTTTTTTTTCTTGGTTGCCACCAAAAATATATCCTGCTAATTTTGTAAAACCAGAACTACCCAATTCTTTGTAAGTTCTTGCAGAAGAAGTTATCATTGCCATTGTTGCCGATGGATAATACCTCACTTCATACTCTTTTTCTACTTTAATGACCTTGTAAGGTTGTGTTTCTGATTTTTCTGTTGCCATTGCTGAATATATTTGAAACAAAATAAATAGTGTTAGAAATGAACCCAATATTATTAATGAAATTTTCATTTTACTATATAATTAATTTGTAAATGATGCCGAAATAATTTTAACTATTATTTTAATCAACATCATCACAAAGTTCTATCATAATAGTCCATTAACATTATACAATTTTAAATTTAAGTTGTATAATTATTACTATTAATGAATTGATTTTTATGCTTTTAAATCATAATTAAGCAATCGTAATTTCATTTGACAAATAAATTTCTTGTACTGCATTGATCAATTCAACGCCTTCATTAAACGGTCTTTGAAACGCTTTTCGACCCATAATTAATCCTGCGCCACCAGCTCTTTTATTGATAATTGCAGTTTTTACGGCTTCGGTTAAATCATTTTTACCCGTTGATTCGCCACCAGAATTGATAAGGTTAATTCGTCCATAATAGCAATTAATAACTTGGTATCGGCATAAATCAATCGGATTATCAGAACTCAATTTGGTGTACATTTCGGGATTGGTTTTACCAAATTTTAGGGCTTTAAATCCACCATTATTAGTGGGTAATTTTTGTTTGATAATATCTGCTTGAATAGAAACTCCCAGATAATTGGCTTGTCCCGTCAAATCGGCAGCTGTATGATAATCGATGCCATCTTTTACAAAAGCATCGTTTCGGGTATAGCACCAAAGTATTGTCGCCATTCCTAAACTGTGAGCTTCTTCAAATGCTTTTGCAACCTCAATTATCTGTCTATCAGATTCTTTGGAGCCAAAATAAACCGTTGCACCAACTGCCACTGCGCCCATATTCCAAGCGTCACGAACGCTACCAAACATAATCTGGTCGAATTTGTTGGGATACGTCATCAATTCGTTGTGATTAAGCTTAACAATAAACGGAATTTTATGGGCGTATTTTCTGGATAACATTGCCAATCCGCCCATTGTTGAAGCGACAGCATTGCAACCCGATTCAATAGCCAATTTGATAATATTTTCAGGGTCAAAATACATTGGGTTTGGGGCAAATGCACTTCCAGCAGTATGTTCAATGCCTTGATCTACAGGTAAAATAGAAAGGTAACCTGTGTTGGAAAGTCGCCCATGTTGGTACAATTGGTTCAAACTTCTGATGGTTTGATTATTGCGATTACTTGACAAAAAACAAGCATCAAGATGATTTGCACTTGGCAAATGAAGCGTTTCTTTTGGAATGGTTTTACAAATATGGTTCAATAATAAATCTTTGTCTGAACCTAATAAATCTAATAGTTGCGAAATGTTTTTCATGGTTTATTGATTTTTAATTTTATTTGCTTCGGTATTTTTTAAAAAACCAAACTTTAAGTAAGTCGGCAGTTATGATATACAAAGTCACGATTCCAAGTATATAGCATAGATTTAAAATTGGTAATGGCGACAATCCTAAATCAGTTGCAAATGGTGAATATGGCAATGCAAGTGTGATTATTAATCCTAGAATGCTCAAAATAAAAAGATACTTACCCGGTTTACTTTTAAAGAAATTTTTGTGTGTTCTGATGATAAATAAAATAAAAAGTTCGGTCAAAATAGACTCGATAAACCAACCTGTTTGAAATGCCGATTCTTTAACTTTCAGAACATACAATAGCGTTAAAAATGTAATTATATCAAAAAACGAACTGTGTATACCGAACACAATCATATAGTTACGAATAAATTTTAAATCCCATTTTCCTGGTCGGTCTAGTTGCTCCTCATCGACATTATCTGAAGCGACGGTTAGAAATGGAAAATCGGTAATAAAATTCATCAACAAAATTTGTTTGGGCATCATGGGCAAAAATGGTAATATTAATGATGCAATGGCTACGCTAAACATATTGCCAAAAGTAGAACCAGTGTTTATAAAAATATATTTCAATGTATTGGCAAATGTTTTTCGACCTTCAATAATGCCATCAACAAGAACCATTAAATTTTTTTCCATTAATACAAAATCGGCAGCTTCTCGCGCAACATCGACAGCGTTTTCTACAGAAATACCCACATCTGCAGCGTTTATTGCAGATACATCATTGATGCCATCGCCCATGTAGGCAACGGTATACGTTTTTTTGAGAGCCAAAATGATGCGTTCTTTTTGTTGTGGTTCAACTTCGGCAAAAATGTGCGTTTTTTTTACTAATTGATACAATGCCGTAGTACTAGTATTGAAAACTTCTGACCCTGAAAGTATAAAAGGATTTGTAATTCCAATTTTCAATGCAATCGATTTGGCTACATTTTTATTATCGCCCGTAATTATTTTCAAGCCGACTTTTAATTTTTTTAATTCGTTGATTGTGTCAATGATTCCGTCTTTTATTGGATCTTGAAGTAAAATGAATCCTGCAAAAATCATTTCGGTTTCATCATTTTTTGAAATAGTGTTTGAAACAATTATTTTATAACAAATGCCTATCGCTCTGAGTCCATTTGTTCCAAATTCTTCAAACTTTGATTCTAAAGTCGATTTATGTAAATTGATTTCTTCAAAAACGGTATCGCTAATCTTGATTTTAGTACAAATACTTAAAATTTGTGTAAATGCACCTTTTGTAATAAGTATGTTTTCAATTTCATTATTTATGGCAATACTTAATCTCTTTCTGATAAAATCATACGGCACTTCGCCAATTTTTTTTGGACTTAATTTTGTTACAATTTTTAACTGTTTCAACGCATCATCAATTGGGTTTGCATAACCCGTTTCGAAAGTGGCATTCCAAAATGTTAATTGTTTTACATATTCATTTTCTTGTCCAAAACCATCAACTATGCTAGAGATTTGAATAATTCCATCGGTAATGGTACCCGTTTTATCGGTACACAATAAATTTACTTCGCCTAAATTTTGAATAGAAGTCAACTTTTTCACGATTACTTTCTTTTCCAACATTCTTTTTGCCCCAGCACTCATAGCAATAGTTGCAATTGCTGGCAATAATTCTGGTGCCATGCCAACTGCCAATGCCAATGCAAAAAGAGCAGATTCGATGACACTTTTATGATTTAAAAAGTTAATTATCAAAATAGATATAGAAAGCACCAACGTTATTTTCATCAAAAAATAGCCAAAATCTTTAATGCCTTTTTCAAAAGTTGTTTCAAATTTTTGATTGGCACTTTGGGCAATATTTCCAAAAATAGTAGCATTTCCAGTATCAATGATTAGTGCTTTTGCCTTGCCACTCACTATATTTGTTCCTTCAAATAGACAATTTGTTCGTTTAGATAATTCTGTTTTTTCGTCTAAAACTCCTACAGATTTTAATGTGGGATAAGATTCGCCGGTTAAACTAGCTTCGTTTACAAACAATTCATTTGCATCTATAAGCAAGCAATCGGCGGGAATCATATCGCCTGCTTTGAAAGCCAATACATCGCCAACAACTACTTTTTTAGATTGTATTTCGACTATTTTTCCATCTCTAAAAACATTGCTTTTTAATGAAATTAATGATTGCAATTTTTCGACAATTTTGCTTGCATTTCGTTCTTGAAAAAAACTTAATAAACCAGTAGAAAGCACAATAAAAAGTATAATAACCACATCGGAAGTGTCGCCAAGAAAAGCCGAAAGTAATACCGCACCAATTAGTAAAAGCATGAGTGGACTTTTGAATTGACCCAAAAAAAGTTTCAAATCTTTTACAAGTGAACTATCATTTTTTTTATGATTATCCGATTTTAAAAAAATAGCGTCAGCTGCATTTTGTGATAATCCGTTTGGAGAACTATTTAATTTTTGAAACCAATAATCGGAATCAAATTGCCAAAAAAAATTATTTTTTATTTCAGTTTTCATGATTATTGTATTTTTTATAAAATTTACATTGTTTTCTGGGTCGCTGTCGGAATTTCGACTCTAGCAATATCTGTTGGGGCAATAATTCCGGAGTACATTTTGGCGTAAGCCGCAGTAAATTCGGCACCATAAAATAAAATCATTGACGAGTAAGAAACCCAAAGTAAAATCAAAATAATAGAACCCGCAGCACCATAAACCGATGCTGGATTTGCTGCTCCAAAATAATAGGCCAAGCCCATTTTGCCCATTGTGAACAATAATCCTGTTACTAATGAACCCAACCAAACGTGTTTCCATTCGATTTTTGCATCGGGTAAAATCTTAAAAATCATTGCAAATAAGGCAGAAATGACAAAAAGTGAAATGACAAAATTTAATATTCCATAAAGGGTCATCATTAATTGTGTGCTTTCAAAATGAATGTAATTGCTTACAGCAACCAATGCCGTCGAGATTACCAATGAGATAGTTAGTAAAAAAGCTATTGCCAATATTAACCCAAATGAAAAAAGTCGCGCTTTTATGACAAGCCAAACGCCGTTTTGTGGTTTTGCTTTTACATTCCAAATCAAGTTTAGTGTTTTTTGAAGTTCTACAAAAACGCCTGTTGCTCCCAATAATAAAATACTTATTCCAACTACAGAACCCCAAATGGTCGATTTTTCGGCTGTCGATTTTGTTAAAATATCTTGAATTTGTAAAGCCGTTTCTGAACCAATCGTTTCAGATATTTGCGTCATTAAATTTTGATTTACAGTATCAGTTCCAAAAAAATATCCTGCAACGGCAATTATTAAAACCAACAATCCTGGAATTCCAAATATGGCATAATAGGCAATAATGGCACTTTGCCGGAATGGATCTTTTGCCCACCATTCTTTTAAAGTGATTTTGAAAATTTGGAGTATATCTTTAATTTTATAGCGTTTCATTTTTCTTGATTTTTATAATTTTTTTGAGTTTCTCCACAAATCCAATTTCTTTCTTTGATGTTTCGATTTCACCAATTAAAAATCCATACGGTTTTAATGATTCTATATGGTCACAAACTATTTTGAACATCGCCGTAAGCGGAATGGCGAGAATAATGCCTGGAATTCCCCATAATAATTCGCCCAAAACCAAGGCAATAATGGTAAATAGCGAATTAATTTTGACTTGTGGACCCAAAATTAAAGGTTCAAGTATCCAACCTTGAATGAGTTGCACTGTTCCATAAACAATTAAAATTCCGATAATTACTTCCAGATTTGCTTCGTGCATTGCCGACACCAAAACCGTTAATGTTGTTCCTGTAATATTTCCTACAAACGGAACAATTTCTAACAATCCGCACAAAACGGCAAAGAAAATAGCATTTTCGACACCAATAATACTGAAACCGATACCGTACATAATCCAAAGCAGAAAAATCATTTTTGATAAACCCAGCAAATATTGTTGCGAAACAGAAGTTACTTTTTGGATAATTTCTTGCATTTCTGTTTGTTGCGATTTTGCAGTTAGTCGCACCAAAAAGTTTTTAATATGGTTGCGATAGTACAACAGAAATACAAAATAAACCAACATTAAAATAGAACTTGACAAAAATCCAGTGAGAGAACCAATCATAATTTGCACGATATTGGCATAAGAAGGTTGCTCGTTTTTTAGGATTTTAAATTGCTCATCGATAGAAATATTTAGATGATTAAAAATGTATTTTTGGAGTCGTGTTCCAGTTTCAATTGCTTTTTGTTTTAAAATTTCAATGTCGTTGATGAGTTCCGAAATTTTGTAACCCAAAAGTGAAATCAATATAAAAATCAACAGTAATAATGCTAAAAAACAAATAAAAACGGCAACTCCCTTGGGCAATTTTTTCTTTTCCATCCAATTGCAAAATGGTAAAAATAAGGTTGCCAAAATTCCGCCAATACATAAGGGCATTAAAAATTCTTTGGCAAAATAAATTCCCGAAATTACCAAGAAAACAACCAATAGTTTTTTTATTACCGATGATAATGATGTGGTCATAATTGCTGTTTTTTAATGATTTTTAATAATTTTTCAACATCATTTCTCTCACACAATGCCGAACCTGAATTCATTGTAGTTGCCGTTCCGCAAGCGATTCCATATTGTAAACATTCCATTAAAGTTAAATTTTTCGACAAGCCAAAAACAATACCTGCAACCATACTGTCGCCTGCACCAACAGTGCTTTTTACTTCAACTTTAGGCGGTTTTATGGTTATTGTTTCGTTTTTTGTAACCAACACAGCACCATTTGAACCAAGCGAAACAACAATAATTTCGACATTATTTTTTGCGATTAATTCTCTTGATGCAACTTCGATATTTTCTAGTTTAAACTCTTTTATATCTAATAAAATACCTAATTCTTCGAGATTGGGTTTTAGCAAATAAACGCCTTCATCAACCGCATTTTTTAAAGCTTCTCCTGAAGTATCAACAATAAATTTTGCATTTGATGCTTTTGCGATTCTAGACAATTGTGCATAAATATCCATCGGAATTCCGGGTGGCAAACTACCGCTGGCTATTATAAAATCAACATTTTTATGATTTTCTATCGCTTTTAAAACGTTTTTCCATTCATCTTCAAAAAGCGCATTGCTTGGCATTCCAAATCGATATTGCTTGTTTGTTTCTTGGTCAAGAATTACAAAATTTTCTTTGGTTTCGTTCTTCGTTTGAATGCTAACAAATGGCACTTTTTCTTTTTCCAACAAATGGTTAAAAAACATTCCTGTAAATCCACCCGAAGGGAAAATCGCAGTAACTTCGCCACCTAATCTATTGACCACTCGTGCTACATTTATGCCACCACCGCCAGGTTCAAATTTTGAGTCTGAACACCGCATTTTTTTCTCAGGAATCATTTCAGAAACCGAAGCACTTTTATCTATACTTGGAGCGAATGTGATGGTTATTATTTTTGACATTTTTTATAGTTTTATAATAAAAATAATTTATCCTATTTTTTAAATTAATCATTTAGACATTAAGTTTGATTTAGACTTAATCAATCTTAATAACTTAATGGTAAAAAACTTTATAATCTTAAATGATTTGATTTTTTTATTATTTGGCAAAATTTCGTTTCCATAATTTAACCAATTCGAACCATAAAACCGAGATGCTTCCAACTGCAATTGCAATCAATAATTGATTACTATTTAGATGTTCAAACGCAAAGAAATTGGTCAAAGGTTTAATATAAAGTAGCAACCCAGTTATGAAAATTGTAATGCCAATAATAATTCCTACCAAATTATTTTTATATAATAAAGTTGTGAAAACAGAATAATTAAAAGAGCGATTGACCAACGTTAAAAAAATATTGGCGGTAACCAAAACCACAAAAACCATTGTCCTAGTGATTTTTTCATTAAAATGATTAAAAACCGAATATTGATACATAAATAGTGTTCCCACTGTTATTATCAAACCTTGAACAATACTTGTTGAGAGTTCTTTCCAATTGAAAAAAGTAGTGGTAAATGGTCGTGGTTTTTGTTGCATCGTGTTTTTTTCGATTGGTTCATTTTCATAAACAATAGAACACGTGGGACCCATAACCAATTCGAGAAATATAATGTGAATGGGCGAAAAAATATTAGGATAAATCCATCCCAAAGCCAGCGGAATAAAAACCGTGAGAATAATTGGAATATGAATAGAAATTACAAATTGAATAGCTTTTTTAAGATTGGCATAAATTTTTCGACCCATAGAAATGGCAAAAACCATTTTAGCTAAATCATCATTTATTATTATTAATGAAGCCGCTTGTTTGGCAATTTCTGTTCCTTTCTTGCCCATTGCAATTCCTATATGTGCAGCTTTGAGCGCTTGTCCATCATTAACACCATCACCAGTCATTGCTACAATTTCGTGATTAGATTTTAATGCGTTGATAATTCTCAATTTGGCTTCGGGAAACATTCGGGTAAATAAATTAATAATTGAAACTCGTTTTTTGAGTTCAGCATCTGATAATTTCATCAATTCATCGCCCGAAATACTTTTGTCAAATCCTATAAATCCAATTTGTTTGGCAATCGATGAAGTGGTTTCGGCATTGTCGCCTGTTATAATTTTTACTACAATTCCTGCTTTGTAAAAATGCTGCAAAACAAGATTAATGTTCTTTTTTGGAGGATCATAAAAAGCCAATAAACCTTTGAAATTCAATTTGAATTCTTGTTGTGTTTTTGGATAATTTTTACCTTCAAAAACGGCTTCACCAACTGCCAAAATTCTGTAACCTTCTGTTGATAATGATAGTATGGCTTCTTGAATTTGTTTTTTCTCTTTTGCATCAAGTTTCGCAATAGATAGTATCGCTTCCGAACCGCCTTTGGCAGCAATAATTCTATTTCTTGATTTGTTTTCAAAAATATGAGTCATCATGGGCGGTTTGCCCGATAATGGATATTCATGTACCATTTTGTAATGAGAACGCTCGTCTTTTTTGATTTTTTTGGTATACATTTCGTGCAACGCTACTTCCATTGGGTCAAACGGAATGGATTCGCTGGCAAACATTGAAATTGTAATCAAATGCATTTCAGCGTCAGATAAATCACTTTCTAAGTTGTTAATTTTGTTAGATTCTAGCGTGAAAATTTTTGCCAAACTCATTGTGTTTTCTGTAATGGTACCTGTTTTATCAATGCAAATTACGGTGGCACTGCCAAGGGTTTCAACGGTTTTCATTTGTTTGACAATGATGCCTTTTTTCATCATTCGCCAAGCACCAAGCGCCATAAATGTGGTAAAAGCAATGGGAATTTCTTCGGGCAAAACACTCATTGCCAAGGTTAATGCTTTGAGCAAACTATCGATTAAATTATACGAATGAAAATAATTTATTGCCCAAACTATTAAAAAAATAATGCCTCCAGCAATGGCCATTTTTTTAACAAAATTGCCTATTTGAAGTTCTAAAGGTGTTTTTTCTTCTTTAATACTTTCTAAACTTTTGCCTATTTTTCCGAGCTTGGTTTCACTTCCAATAGCAGTAATTGTTGCAATGGCTAATCCACTTGCTACATTTGTTCCTTGAAAAACAAGATTGTCTTTGCTGGACTTATCTTTGTTTACCGACATTGATTCGCCGGTTAAAATGGATTCGTTTACAGAAAAATCATTTGAATGTATAATAGTTCCGTCTGCCGAAATTGATGTTCCTTCATCGACTAATAAACTATCGCCAATGACTAAATCCGCTGTTTTAATTTCGATAGTTTTTCCATTTCTGAAGACTTTGCAATTGGGTTTTGTAAAATCTTTTAATTTAGCCAAAGCATTTCGACTACGTGCATTTTGATAAGATGAAATTAATGAAACTAACACAATTGCCACTGCTAAAAAGATTCCATCTGCTGTTTTACCACTTATGAAATAAATGGTCGATGCTACTAATAATAACAAAATCATAGGTTCGTTTATGAACTTTAAAATCGATTTAAAAAAATGATTATCTTCTTTTAAATGTATTACGTTTTCGCCATATTTTTTTCTTGAAGTAATCACTTCTTTATCAGATAAACCTTTGATATTAAAGGTATTTGTTGTCATAATTGTGTTTTTATTTCTTCATTTTCTGTTTTAAAATCAATCTAAGCGAAGTATCTTTAGTAAAATATGCCCAAGCCCAGTTGATGAAAATAATAAGTTTGTTTCGAACACTAACAATCAACATTAAATGTAAAAACATCCAAACTATCCAGGCAAAATACCCTTGAAATTTAAAAAAAGGTAAATCGACAACGGCTTTGTTTCGACCAATTGTTGCCATTGAACCTAAATCTTTGTACTCGAAATTTTTTGTTGGTTTGTTTAGAATAAAACATTTAAAATTTTTGGCTAAATTCTTAGCTTGATTAATTGCCACATTTGCCAATTGCGGATGTCCTTTAGGATATTTAACGGTTTCCATAAATGCAATATCGCCCAATGCGTAAATATTTTTTGAACCAATTACTTGATTCAATTGACTTACTTTCAAACGATTGGAATTTCCGTAATACGATTCAGGTAATCCTAAAATAGTATTTCCTGTTACACCAGCAGCCCAAATAACGGTTTTGGTTTTTATAACATCTCCATTTTTTAAGGTTAATAATTTACCATCATAATGATCTACAATTGTTTCGGTCATAATAATTACGTCCATTTCTTCGAGGTATTTTCTAGAAGCAATTTTGGCATTTTCACTCATACTATTCAAAGTATTTTTACTTCCTTCTACTATAATAATTTTGAATTTCGAAAAATCGATTCCTGGATAATCTTTGGGTAAAATGTTCTTTCTGATTTCGGCAAATGAACCAGCCAATTCAACACCTGTTGGCCCTGCTCCTACTATTACTAAATTCAACAAACTTTCTTTGACATCATCTTCAGCAGAAATAATATTCTCGAAAGTTTGCAAAATATGGTTTCTGATGGTAATGGCTTCGTAAGTTGTTTTGAGCGTAAAAGCACATTTTTCGATTTCTTGATTACCAAAAAAATTGGTTTTACAACCAATTGCAATTACCAAATAATCATATTGAAAGTCGCCAATTGTAGTGGTTATAGTATTGCTAGATTCATTGATGCTTATAACTTCGGTTAACCTAATTTGAAGATTTTTTTTGCCTTTAAAAACATTTCTAAGTGGAAAAGAAATACTCGATGGTTCCAATTGCGAAGTTGCCACTTGATAAAATAGTGGTTGAAATTGGTGGTGGTTTATTTTATCAATTAACAAAATATCAAACAAGTTTTCGTCAAGTTGACGGACGAGTTGAATTCCAGCAAAACCGCCACCAATGACTATTATTTTTTGTTTTGTTTGCATTATTAATAAAAAGTTGTTTGTTACGAATTACACGAATTA
>JAYUFJ010000365.1:0-4090 GCA_043738775.1 Flavobacterium sp.
AAACATATTTTAGAAAAAATTGAAAAAACTTTAGGTCTTCCCGTTCAATTTTCATCTAATTGTATTGGTGAAGAAGCAGTAAATAAATCAAAAAATTTAAAGTCTGGCCAAGTTTTATTACTAGAAAATTTGCGCTTTCATCATCAAGAAGAAGAGGGAAATATTGACTTTGCCAAACAACTTGCCAATTTAGCCGATATTTATGTAAATGATGCATTTGGAACAGCACACAGGGCTCACGCATCAACAACAATAATTGCTCAATTTTTTCCAAATCATAAATGCTTTGGTTTACTACTTGCCAAAGAAATTGAAAGTATTAACAAGGTTTTAAAAAATTCCAAAAAACCAGTTACAGCAATTTTAGGAGGATCAAAAGTTTCATCTAAGATAACGGTTATCGAAAATATTTTAGACAAAGTTGATCATTTGATTATTGGTGGAGGAATGGCTTTCACTTTTGTAAAAGCATTAGGAGGTAGTATAGGCAATTCTATTTGTGAAGACGATAAAATGGAGTTAGCGTTACAAATTTTGCAGTTAGCAAAGCAAAAAGGAGTTCAGGTTCACATTCCAGTCGATGTAGTAGCTGCAAATGCTTTCTCAAATGAGGCTGAAACTAAGATTGTAAATAGTACTCAAATTCCCGATGGTTGGCAAGGACTTGATTCTGGACCAAAATCACTAGAACTTTTCAAAAAAATAATTTTAGAGTCCAAAACGATTCTTTGGAATGGTCCTTTGGGAGTTTTTGAAATGCCGAATTTTGCTAAAGGCACTATTGAATTGGGTAACTATATTGCTGATGCTACTCAAAACGGAGCGTTTTCATTAGTAGGTGGTGGTGACTCTGTTGCGGCAGTTAAACAATTTGGTTTTGAGCATAAAATGAGCTATGTTTCTACTGGCGGTGGAGCAATGCTAGAAATGCTTGAAGGCAGGGTTTTGCCTGGTATTGAAGCAATTTTACGTTAAAAATTACACATTTAACACTTTTTTTACTTTTTTTACGTTTTCAGATAGTATGTTTGTAACCCAACATAATATACTGATTAATAACTTATTGAAAATATATATGAGTATTCAACATAAATCCACCCTACTTTTTATTCTTTTTTCTTCTTACTTTTTTGCACAAGACGTAGTTCAAAAAGATACTGTTTTAAAAAAAGAAATTAAAATTTCCTATTTAGACTCAATTAAAAAAACATTTGTAGTTTATAAAAATGCCACTAAAATAGATAGTTTGTGGATGAAAAATATGACTTCATTAAACACTTACGATCAATTATTAACCGATATTAAAACTATTGACGTTGATCAAAAAGTAGATTTTGAATTACCCACCGAACTTTTAAAAGAACGGTTAAAAAAAATGGATGAGAAATCACCATTCAATATAGAATATAATGTTGGTTTAGAAAACGTAATCAAATCGTTTTTAAAAAATCGTAAAAAAACTTTTGAACGATTAATGGGAATTTCACAATTCTATTTCCCATTGTTTGAGGAGGAATTAGCTAAAAATAATATTCCGTTAGAAATTAAATATTTAGCAGTTATTGAATCCGCTTTAAACCCAAGAGCTGTTTCTCATTGTGGTGCAACAGGGCTGTGGCAATTTATGTATCAAACTGGTAAACAATACGGATTAAATATCAATTCGTATATTGATGAACGTAACGAACCAATGGCCTCAAGTAAAGCTGCCTCGCAATACATGACCAATATGTATAAAATTTTTAACGATTGGGATTTAGTTCTTGCTGCTTACAATTCGGGACCAGGTAATGTAGCCAAAGCAATTAGACGCTCTGGAGGTCAACAAAATTATTGGAATATTAGAAAAAATTTACCAAAAGAAACACAAGGATATTTACCTGCCTTTTTAGCAACAATGTATATTTTCGAGTATCATAAAGAACACGGAATTGTTCCTAATAAAGCTGTAGCGCTTCATTTTGAAACCGATACTGTAATGGTTAAAAAGGCAATGACATTTAAACAAATATCAAATCTGCTTGACATTCCGGAAGATGAATTAAAGTTTTTTAATCCTTCATACAAACGAAACGAAATTCCTTATGTTTCAGGCGAAACGAACCAATTGACTTTACCAAAGGATAAAATTGCAATTTTCACATCAAACGAAGATAAAATTTATGCCTATTTAGATTATGAATCAAGTAAACGTGAGCGTCCAAATCAAATACCAGTTTTTGCAAAAGTTAAAGATTCAACCGCAATTGCATTATTGGATAATGATGTTAGATACATAAATAGAACTCGAAATTATACTATACGTCGCGGCGATGATTTAACCGAAATTGCTAATAAATTTGGTGTAAATGTTTGGGATTTGAAAAAATGGAATGGCCTACGAAGTAATAAAACCAAAGTTGGTCGAAATTTAAAAATTATTTCAACAGAAAGAATAGCCTATAAAGACAAAATTGAATCGGTTAAAAAAGATGCAATTGCTGAATCTAAACCAATTGAAAATACTATTGCAGAGGTTTCAGGCATTTCAAAAAGTGGTGCAATAAACAAATTAGAAAAGACGGATAAAATTTATAAAACCGAAAAAGTTACTGTCAATAAAGACGTTACTAAAACACATAAAGTAAAAAAAGGTGAAACTCTAAGTGGTATTGCAGATAACTATAATGTATCAATATCCGAATTAAAAAAATGGAATAAACTTAAAAAAGATAATGTTGGTTTAGGTAAAAATTTAAAAATTATAACCTCTGAAAAAGTTGTCTTAACAGTTAAAAAAGAAATTAAGCAAGTTAATTTTCCTATAAAAGAAGCTGTTGTAATTGAACAGGCTGTTGTAAAATTAGACAAAACCAAGAAGGAAGATATTTCGGAATTGAATAAAAAGCAAAAATATTACACAGTAGAAAGTGGTGATAATTTATATTATATTGCTCATAAAAACAATGTTACTGTACAACAATTAATAGATTGGAACGGTTTAAAAGACAACAATGTTAATTTAGGCAGTCAATTGATAATTCCAAGTGAAAAAGTAGCACAAACGGATAATATAGACGTTAAAAGGCAACATTATACAGTAGGTAAAGGTGAAAATTTAAAAAGTATTGCGGCAAAATTTCATACTTCAATAAAAAATTTAGAAGAATGGAACAATTTACCATCAAACAAAGTAGATTTTGGAGTTAACTTAATTGTTTCAATGCCCGAAGAAGTAATAGTTGAGACATCAAAAAAATTAAAAACCAAAGTTGAAATTGCTGCTAAAGAAAAATCATATTACGTAAAAAAAGGAGATTCATTGTTTAGTATTTCTCAAAAATTTCCTGGTGTAACAATTTCCGATTTAAAACGTTGGAACAACATTAAAGGCGAAAGTTTACAAGCCGGAATGAAATTAAAAATTAACGGATAACGTTTTAGTTTTAAAATTTACTAAATTTGGGTTTTATTTAAATTATGAATAAAACCCTTTTTTTATGCCTTTTAATTCCTTTTTTTTTTACTTCGTGTAACGATAGTAAAAATAATATAAATAATGGACAAACTCCAGGAAAGGTAAATACAGTTTCGGTTATAATTGATGATGAATTGTGGAATGGTGAAGTTGGTGATAGTTTAAGAAATAAATTTGCATTTCCCGTTTTAGGATTACCTCAAGAAGAACCTATTTTTACTATAAATCAATTTCCAGTAAAACTTTTAGAAGGTTTTATGTCAAATAGTAGAAATATTATTGTAGTTAAAAAAACATCTAAAAGCGAATATAAATTAGAAGAAAACGAGAATAAAAATCCAGAAATTGTTGCTCGGTTTTCTGGTAAAACGGTTCAAGAACTGCTTGATAGTATTCAAACTAATGCTAATACAATTGTTCAAAAAATTAAAGAATCGGAAATACGACTGTATCAAAAACAAATAAAAAACCAACCGCTTGCCAATTCTAAATTAATTTCGGACAAGTTCAATGTTAATCTTACTATTCCATCTAAATATAAAGTGATGTTGAATGTTAAGAACTTAATTTAGAATTGGCAAGCGGTTGGTTTTTTATTTGTTTTTGATACAGTCGTATTTCCGATTCTTTAAT
>JAYUFJ010000366.1:0-4089 GCA_043738775.1 Flavobacterium sp.
TGCTTTCGTTTGGTTCAATTACCAAAATAACTCCGTTCCATTTTTCGAGAAACGTATTGTAAGATAGTGTAGTTTTTTCTTTGGTTTCTTTTTCAATTACTAACGATTCTGAAGTTTTGTTAACCAAAACCAAATCTTGTTCAAAGAAAGCAACAAAAAAATCTGGTAATTCAACTAATTGCTCTTTTGGTAATTTAATAGCTAAATTTTCAATTGATAATAAATCCAAAGAATCGGTAACGGCAAACAAACTCGGGTAGTTGGGATGCGATTGGAAAAAATCTTCGAAATCTTCTTTAAATTTCGAAAAATTATTAAGTTCTAAATACTTTTTTATTATGTGTATCATAAAAATTATATCATTTTAAAAATAAAAAAATATTTAACATTTAAACGAGATTTAATATTTAAACGAAATAAAATTAATTTTATTTTAAAATTAATAAATTATTTACTGTAATATTTTTTAAGGAAATATTTATGTATAAACAAATATACTTTTAAATTTTAAATTTTATTAGTTTCCTTACCTTTTTTTTTGATTGTCTCCAATTACCCATAATTCAACAAAAAAGCTTAAATTTAATAAAAAAAATAAATAATGAAACTATTTAATTTTACGGCAAACTTTGGGACTTAAGAGTGTTGTAGGCTTCAATTTAAAGTAGAAAGGGATAAAATCGGAGTTCAATGTAAATGTGGAAGCTAAAAGCCTTTTTTTTAAAAAGCAGATAGAGTTATGAATGTAAAAAATGCAAAAGTTGAATTTCGTTACGATTCGAAACAATAATACAAAACTCTAATTTATCATTTTTGATTTGTTACAAAACGATGTATCTTTTAGCGGCAATAAAAAAAGAATTTTCAAATAAAGAAATTCAAAAGCATTGAAAATCCAAATCCTTTTTTGTCATCACTGTCAAATTCCGACTGGAAAATTTCGGGGTTGGTTCTAGTAATAATGCAATACCTTCCTCTGTGTTTTCTGTTGCATTGTTGCCAATCCAAAATTTAATAAATTCTTCTGTTGAATATTTTAATAGACCTTTTGCGGGGTCAGAGATAATAATATTTGTCTTTTTTTTCTTATATAATACAACATAATGATTTTTATTCCAATGTAAGACACAGGGTAATGGTGCTTCTTCAAGTTTATTCAAATTAAGTTTTACGCCAAGTGAACGAAAACCAATTTTTTCGGCGGCTTCGGATAATGTCAATAAATTACTTCCTTCTCTAGTAGTTTCTGATAAAGTCCTTAATTCTTGAATATTTATAGTTTTACCAAAGTGTTTGGCAATAATTTTTAAGCAAGTGGGCCCGCAGTCTTTGGAATCGGATTGGCGGTATGTAGGAAATATTTTGAACATTATTTAACAATAATAAAATCGTCAACTAATTTTTCATTTTTATCTGAAAGTAAACTTACAAAATAACTACCTGCTGGTAGATTCAACTTAATTTCAGACGTTTGAGACTCTACCGAAGTTATAAACATTGGAATTGCATTTTTGCCAATCTTGTCGTACTCGTTTTTATAATAAATTCTAATCAAAACATTTTTATTAATCAACTTTTTACTTGAAATTATTTTCTCACAAGATATTTGATTTGATGAAATGGCTTCTAAATTTGGTTTAAGGTTGTTGACAATAAAATAATCCACACTTGTGTTTAAACTTTTAACATTTTTCAATGCATTTGAGGGAATTAAAACTAGTTCCTGTTTAGTTTGTCCAACAATTTTTTCTTGATTAAAAGTCAAAGGATTAATTTGAGTTAAATCTTTTAGATATTCAGCCATCCATTTTCGATTTGGGTTTGATTCCAAAATATGATCAACACCTGCATAAACAAATACCTTTGCTTCAGGGTCGGTGTCTAAAATTTTTTTAATATTGAGTGCTTGTGATAATTCTCTGTTTTTTGATTCCATATCGTCATAAGAAACAATCGTAAAACCAAGCGATTTTGCCTTTCTGATTAGGTGTCCAAAATAGGGTTCTCGTATATAATAGCCAGAAATTTTACTTGGAAATTGATTTACATTAATCACTGAATCCTGACGATTATTGACTGCCTCAACGGCTAAATACTTAAAACCATTTTGTTTTAAAATTTCTAAAAATTGAAATGCAAGTAAACGATGGTTGGGATTCCAGTGCTTTTCATTTAGCATAACAATTCTTTTGTCTTTAGTTAAACTTTTGAATTTGTTAAAAATTACTTCTTTCGTTTCGAATGTGTTTATTTGCTCTAAACTGTCTAGGGCGACTTGATAGCGTGACGTCTTTTTTGAGATTAAACTATCATACTGGGAATTATTTGAAATGAAAGAATTTATTGTTGTTAAAAATTGATATTGATTCCACTTCTGTTCATTTGTTTGAGTAAGGATATTTGACTTTAAAATTTTACGTGTTTCGAGGTAATTAGGATTGTCCATAATTCCAAAAAAAACTTCTGAATATGATGTTTTATTGAGTTTTTCATTATCAAAAGTCACTTTTTTAATTAATTCTTTAGAATCAGCCAAATAGTCATGTTTATCTACTTTTTGGGGTTTTAAAAATAAATAAACTATTTTATTTGACTTACTTTTTTTATAAACAATTTGATTGTTTTTTGTATCGTTCAAAAATAATTCTGTTCTAGTAATCGTGTCTTTTGATGTTCTAATTTTATCAAAAAACAAAATAGTTTCGTAATTAGGCTCAGCAGTTGTTTCTAAATAGGCAAAAATTTTTTTATTTTTTAATTCAGGTATATCTTTTATGTTTTTCTTAATTTTTTTTCTATCAATTAAAGAGGAATCAATTATTTTCATATCACCAAAAAATTGTGCACTAATACCTAAATCTTTATTAAATAACATTACACTATAATTATAATTGTTTTTTATAAAATAATTTTTTGATGATTTACAAGATAAAAGAGCAAATAAAAAAATTGTTGTTAAAAATCGAAGAAATTTAATTTTAATTCATTCATTTTATAAGGGTTATAATTACATTTTGTATTGTGATAATAATTATTTTTGCTTCTCTTTTTTGGTATTCTATTGTCTGGACAAATATATCTAAATTCACAATCTTTACAAACTTCAATTTTATCTTTAGTTATGTTCTAAAGTTCTTTAAATTTATAAGTTTTAAATACAGATTCAATTGTTTTATTTTTTAAATTTCCATATATATCTATGTCATCAATGCTATGCTTAATATTATTGTTGTTGTCTATGTAAATTTTTCTGTTGAAATATAAGTTTTTTTTTAAAGACTCGAAGTAAGCCTGTTGGTTGAATACAAAATCATTAATACTATTAAAGTTAGCCTTTAGTGCAACTAATCAATGACAATATTTGATGGTTCGTCAATATGATTATGAGATAAAATTAAAATCATTGCTATTTAGTCATTGAAACTGTGTTTGTAATCTTCTAATGGTTCTAGCCCCATTATTTTTCTTCTTTCATTTACCCTTTTTGGCGATTTAAGTTTATAAGGAAAGTGAACCCCTTTAGAATCCCAAACCATTTGCGTTCCATAAACCTGTGGTTTGTTATTATTTTTTTGTACCCTGTCATATAAATAAGCATAGTTTCTTGAACTTACATTTTTTAATTTTAATTGCTTTTTCATTGCTTTAAGAACATTTTCCTGAAAATCTAAATGGTTATCACCATGTTGAACAATTAACCAAAAATTTAACGCTGTCTCACTGCCGTTTTCTTTTATACCTGGAAAGCCATACTCGGCAAAATATTTTTTTGCAATAAATATATTTTTATCACACAACACATTAAATTCAGTTTCCATTGAATCAGAATATTCTTTTCGAAACACTTTTTTCAAATCATATTTTTGTGCTTGTTGGTCATTGTAGTACATTTTTTTTAATTCCAATTTCATAGCCTCTGTATATTCTCTATTTGTAATGACTGTTGAGCATGATAGCAAATTTGACAAAATAGAAATTAAGCAAATCAAAGGCAGATAATGTTTAAATAAAAGCATAATTTTAAATTTTAAATTCGAAACATGAAAAAGAATTGTAATAACATTAAAATCATTTAAGATTAAAAAAATT
>JAYUFJ010000367.1:0-11255 GCA_043738775.1 Flavobacterium sp.
GGTTTAACTTCGGTAATGTTAGTAATGATGTTAGGTCAAACACGTATCTTTTTAGGAATGGCAAAAGACGGTTTGTTACCTTCGTTTTTTAAAGATATTCACCACAAATTTAAAACACCTCACAGAAGCACAATTTTAGTAGGTGCAATTATTTCTATTGTAGCAGCATTAACGCCTATTGAAAAAGTGAGCGCAATGTGCAGTATGGGTACTTTATTAGCATTTGCAATGGTTTGTATTGCCGTAATGATGTTACGATACAAAAAACCAGAATTGGACCGACCTTTTAAAACACCAGCAGTATATTTAGTTGGTACTCTAGGAGTGTCATTTAATTTATTTTTAATGTTCTTTGTTCGAAAAGAAACTTGGATTGCCTTTTTAATTTGGGGAGCAGTTGGAATTGCTGTTTACTTTTTATATAGCAAGAAACGCTCAAATTTAGAACCAAAATAATTTTTAAAACATCAATAATAAGACCTAATTTTTATAATTAGGTCTTATTTTTTTACTTAAAAATCAAATCGTAATTGAACCACAATTGATTTTTTTATTTCTGTATTCAAATTGTTCAACGAAATTCCGAGCAATCGAACCGAATTCTTCATCTTTTCTTGATACAATAATTCTTTAGCTGTTTCAAGTAATAATCCTTTATCCGATATAAAATAAGGTAAGGTTTTGCTTCGAGTTTGGGTTGTAAAATCACTATATTTTATTTTTAAAGTTATAGTTTTACCCGAAATTTTGTGTTTTTTTAATCGCCTTTCCAGTTCAAATGCTATTTGTTCTAGTTTTTGGGTCATGTAAATTTCTGATGTTAAGTTTTCATTAAAAGTATGCTCCGCAGCAACCGATTTTGAAATTCTATTTGGTTTTACTTCACTATTGTGAATTCCTCTAACAATATTGTAATAATGAACTCCACTTTTGCCAAAATTTGTTTCTAAAAATTCAATTGTTTTTTGTTTTAAATCCAAACCAGTAAAAATGCCAAATTGGTACATTTTTTCCTTAGTAACTTTACCAATTCCATAAAACTTTTTTATTTCTAGATTTTCTAAAAAAGAAACAACTTCATCAGGATTAACTGTTTTTTGTCCATTGGGTTTGTTGTAATCCGAAGCAATTTTGGCAACAAATTTATTAATTGAAATTCCCGCCGAGGCAGTGAGTCCTACTTCTTTAAAAATCCGAATCCGTATTTCCTGGGCAATTAAACTAGCACTTGGACAGCCTTTTTTATTTTGGGTCACGTCCAAATAGGCTTCATCCAACGAAAGTGGTTCAACCAAGTCGGTATAATCATGAAAAATTTTACGAATTTGTTGTGATATTTCTTTGTATCTATCAAATCTTGGAGGTACAAAAATTAAATTCGGACAATTCTTTGCAGCTTGAACACCACTCATTGCACTTCTAACTCCAAATTTTCTGGCTTCATAACTTGCGGCCGAAACTACGCCTCTATTTTCATTTCCGCCTACCGCCAATGGTTTTCCTTTTAGTGCTGGATTATCCATTTGCTCAACAGACGCGTAAAAGGCATCCATATCAACGTGAATTATTTTTCGATAGGAATGCGAGTTTTCCATTATTCAAATTTAATCACAATTTACAAAAATTACATAGCTAATGTAAATAGTAATTAAACGATTTCGTCGTGGATTCAAAATTTTTGTCTTAATCAACAAAGTATAACTTTATAAAAAGTTTGTTTTTAATAAAAGTATTTAAATTGACCTATTTTTATTTGATATTTGAAAATCTTAAAATAAAGTTGTAGTGGTATAATTTTAAGCCACCATTCTTTCAAATGCAATAAAATTAATTAAAACGCCTAATTTGTTAAAAACAGGAAAACCTTGAATTTCACATTTATAAAGCGAACCATCTTTGCAATAATTTGTAATTACTTTTTTAAAAGACAGATGGTTTTTAATTGCTAGTCCAATTTCTTTAGATGTTTCATTATTAGTTTTTTCACCTTGAAACATTTTTGGATGTTGACCAATTACTTCTTTTGGATTATAACCATTCATTTTAATCATATTCTTTGAAGCAAAAACTATCTTTAAATTTACATCGGTAACTACAATTACCGTTTCATTTTGAAGTTTTGATTGTAAATCCCAGTTTTGTTTCCAATTATTTTTTAAAGATAATTGATTTAATAGTATACTATCTGAAAACGATTTTTTAAATGTAAAAAAATTATTGGTATGAAAATCCCAAGAATTTAAAGGTGTAAAAGATGTTTTAAGTTTTGAAGAATATTTTTGTAATGCCAATTCGTAAGTTGCTAATTCCATTTTTTTTAATTTGTGTTCAAATATAACATTCTAATTTAGTTTCAAAAAATTTGAAAGAAAGTTTAACTCTTGTTGAACAGCATTTTAACACAATTACAAATTAAATGATGTAGCAAAACGTTTGTTTACAACTTAATTGATATATTCACATTATTTTTCATTAAATTTAATTGATTATGACCTTCAATTTTCAACCAACTACTTTGTTTAATAAAACAATAAAACTAGTTCCATTACAAGATAATGATTTTGAAAGATTATTTAATGTAGCTTCCGATCCAAAAATTTGGGAGCAACATCCCAATCCCAATCGTTATAAAAAAGAAGATTTTGAAAACTATTTTAAAGGCGCAATAGAATCAAAAGGGGCATTTATAATTTTAAATTCAAGTACGAACGAAGTAATCGGAAGTTCTCGTTTTTACGATTTTGATGAACAAAAAAGCGTTGTTTTAATTGGATATACTTTTATTGGAGTCAAATTTTGGGGACAAAAAATCAACAACCAAATGAAGTTTTTAATGATGAATTACGCTTTTAATTATGTTGATAAAATTCATTTTCAAGTAGGCGCAAACAACAAACGCTCACAAATTGCAATGGAACGTTTGGGTGGAATTATAATTGACGAACAATTAGTAGAATATTTTGGCGAAGCACCAAAATTGAATTTTGTTTACGAAATTTGCAAAGAAAATTTTAATCTAGTACTATAAAAATTTATGCAAACTCCTGCTTTTTCCATTTATGATGCCTCGGCTGGTTCGGGTAAAACCTATACTTTGGTTAAAGAATACCTTAAAATTATTCTTTTATCAAACAAAAATGATGCCTACCGAAACATTCTTGCCATAACCTTTACAAACAAGGCTGTACATGAAATGAAAAGTCGTGTGGTAGATAGTTTGTCGGAATTTACTAAAGAAAACCCGAGTGAAAAAGCGCAACAAATGATGCAACATATTCATCAAGAAACGAATTTATCAATTGTTACAATCAAAGATAAATCGAAAAGTATCATTAAACATTTAATTCATAATTATGCAGCTTTTGATATCTCGACTATTGATAAATTTACGCACAAAGTAATTCGTGCATTTGCTCACGATTTAAATTTACCTATAACTTTCGAAGTTTCGCTAGATACCGAAAATTTACTCACCGAAGCAGTCGATTCAATTATTGCCGAAGCAGGAAGTGATAAAATTTTGACAAAGCTACTAGTCGATTTTACAATGGAAAAAACAGACGATGATAAAAGTTGGGACGTTTCACGGGATATTATGGAAACTGGAAGATTGGTTTTAAATGAAAACAATCGCGAAGAATTAAAATATTTTAACGATAAATCAATTTCCGATTTTGTAAATATAAAATCAAAACTTGAAATAGTTTGTGACGATTTTGAAAAAAAATGTACCGATTTAGCTGTTCAAATACTTGATTTAATTAATAAAAACGGAATCGATTTAAAATCGTTTTCTCGAGGTTCATTTCCTAATCATTTGAATTATATTAAAGAAAACAACTCGAAGGCAAACGAAAAAAAATATTTAGAATTTGAAGAAATTGCCATCAATAAAAATGCCAATGATAAAGCCATTATTGAAACTTTAATTCCAGAATTTTTATCAATTTTAAAGCAAATTTATTCCATTTTTGAAAAAAAGAATTTTTACCAAGCATTTCTTAAAAACATAACCCCTTTATCATTGTTAAACACTGTAAAAAACGAATTGACCAAAATTCAAAAAAACCAAAATATTTTATCAATTTCAGAGTTTAATAAACTTATAAACGAACAAATTCAAAACCAACCAGCACCCTTTATTTACGAACGATTGGGCGAGCGTTACCGCCATTTTTTTATTGACGAATTTCAAGACACTTCTCAAATGCAGTGGCAAAACTTGATTCCGCTAATTGACAATGCTACTTCGAGCCAAGATTTAAACGGGGTAAAAGGAAGTTTACTTATTGTAGGTGATCCAAAACAATCTATTTACCGTTGGCGAGGTGGAAAAGCAGAACAGTTTATTGAATTAAGTAAAGATAAAAATCCATTTAATAATCCTGAAAAGCAAACTTTTTCACTTGATACAAATTATAGAAGTTATTCTCAAATAATTGAATTTAATAATGATTTTTTCCAAATGCTATCAAACGAATTTTCAAATTTAGATTATAAAGATTTGTATAAAAACCACAACCGTCAAAAAACCAATTCGAAAAAAGGTGGTTGTGTTTCTATTTCTTTTATTCCCAAGCCGAATCTGTATTTTTCAGATAACGAAGAATATTTAGATAAAAACGAATTGTACTTGCTAGAAACTTTAAATCGGATTCAAGAAATTAAAAAGCAAAATTTTCAAAATAAAGATATTGTAATTTTAACTCGAAAAAAATCACAAGGAACAGCAATTGCAAATTATTTAACCCAAAATGCAATCCCAATTTTATCGTCAGAAAGTTTGCTTTTGGGTTCGTCAAGCGATGTAAAATGTGTAATTCATGTTTTAAATTATCTTAAAAACGAAAATAATCTAGAGGCAAAAGCCAATTTTTTATACTATATAGCAGTAAATCATCAAGATAAACTGCCTGTTCACGATTTTATTTTTCAAGGAAAACAATTAACTGATGAAATCGAATTTCAAACTTGGCTTTCTCAATTTAATATTGATTTTTCTTTTTCCAATTTGCGCAAAAAATCATTGTATGAAGTAACAGAAATTATTATTTCAAAAATTATTATTCCAAATAAAGAAACAAAATTTGTTGAAAATAACATTTCATTATCAATTGATGATAGAAGGGTTGGGAATGCTTACATTCAATTTTTTTTGGATTTAGTTTTGGAACACGATTTAAAAAAGCAATCGGGCATTTCTGATTTTTTAGTCTATTGGGAAACCAAATCAAGTTCATTGAGCATTCCATCGCCCGAAGGTAACGATGCTGTTCGAATAATGACAATACATAAATCAAAAGGATTGGAATTTCCGGTAGTGATATTTCCGTTTGCCGAAGAAGATTATACTCGTGGACCACAAGAAAAAATTTGGCTTTCTGTTGATGAGCAAACCATTGGAATTGGTCGTGCATTAGTAAATAAAAATAAATCGATTGAAAGTTTTGGTGACGAAGCGAAAACTTATTATGATCAAAAAAAACAGGAAGATTTGTTGGACGATGTAAACGTTTTGTACGTAGCTTTAACTCGTGCCGAAGAGCAATTGCATATTATATCGGCAATGAATATAAAATCAAACGGAGATTTGCCCAACAATATGTCGTCGTTTTTTATCAAGTTTTTAAAAATGCAACATCTTTTTGGCGAAAGCAATTTTAATTATGAGTTTGGAAATTTCACAAGAATATCTCAACCCAAAAGGCAGGAAATAAACACCAATTTGGTTCCACAAATTAATTCAACTTTAAACTTTAAAAACATCAAAATTGCACAGCGCGAAAGCGTAATGTGGGGCTCAAATAGATTAAAATCAATTGAATACGGAATAGTTTTGCATGAAATCCTTTCTTATATAAAAACAAAAAAAGATATTGATTTGGCAATTAAAAGAGCCATCGAAAATGGATTAATTGTTTCATCTCAAAAAAATGAAGTTGAAAAAATAATATCCGAAATAGTAAATCATCAAGAATTAATAGATTTTTATTCCGATAACAATAAAATTTTAAACGAAAAGACTATAATTCAAAAAGATGGTAAAGTTGTTAAACCCGATAGAATAGTAATTAATAATAAAAATGAAGTTTTTTTATTGGATTATAAAACAGGATTGTACCAACCAAAACACCAACAACAACTTGATGACTATCAAGAAGCTATAAAAAAAATGGGATTTAAAGTTGTAAAAAAATCGATTATATATATAGGACAAGAAATCAATGTTGTAAATTTGAATTTTTAAAAATAAAACATCATTAAAACATATAAAATGTACACAAAACTGCAACAACATCTTCAAAACGAATTAAAAACAATTGAAGAAAACGGTATTTTTAAAAAAGAACGCATCATAACTTCACCTCAAGGAGCAGAAATTATTGTAAATGGAGAAACGGTTTTAAATTTTTGTGCCAACAATTATTTAGGATTGTCCTCGCATCCAGAAGTAGTTCAGGCCGCAAAAGACGCTCTAGATTCACACGGATTTGGAATGTCTTCGGTTCGATTCATTTCTGGCACACAAGATATTCATAAACAACTTGAAAAAACCATTGCCAATTTTTATGGTACCGAAGACACTATATTGTATGCTGCTGCTTTTGATGCAAATGGAGGTGTTTTTGAACCTTTATTGGGTGAAGAAGATTGTATAATTTCTGATAGTTTAAATCATGCATCGATTATTGATGGTGTTCGATTGTGTAAAGCTGCTCGTTATCGCTATGCGAATTCTGATATGAACGATTTAGAAAAACAATTAATACAGGCAACTGCCGAGAATCGTCGGTTTAAATTAATTGTAACCGATGGTGTGTTTTCAATGGACGGTCTAGTAGCGCCGTTAGATAAAATATGTGATTTGGCCGATAAATATGACGCTTTGGTTATGGTTGATGAATGTCATGCAACGGGTTTTATTGGAGCAACTGGCATAGGAACAATGGAAGCAAAAGGAGTTTTGGGACGAATAGACATTATTACCGGAACCCTCGGAAAAGCCTTAGGTGGCGCAATGGGAGGCTACACTACAGCGAAAAAAGAAATTATCGAAATTTTGCGTCAACGTTCACGACCTTATTTATTTTCCAATTCATTGGCACCAGCAATTGTTGGAGCAACTTTAAAAGTTTTCGAATTGCTTAAAAAGGACACTTCTTTACGAGATAAATTAGAATCGAACACCAATTATTTTAAAGAAGGAATGCGAAAAGTAGGCTTTGATTTTATTGATGGCGACTCTGCAATTGTTCCAGTAATGCTTTATGACGCTAAATTGTCGCAAATAATGGCCGACGAATTGTTAAAAAAAGGCATCTATGTCATCGGATTCTTCTTTCCAGTGGTGCCAAAAGATAAAGCACGCATACGAGTTCAACTATCAGCAGCACACACCAAAGCCCACCTAGACAAGGCAATTGAAGCATTTACCGAAGTAGGAAAAAAATTAAATGTAATATAATTGTATTTTTTTTAACAAACATTTTGATAATTCAAATAAACCTTTTACTTTTGCTTTATTATAAAATTATAATCTAACAAAAAAAGTATGAAACATTTAAACAAATTTTTAGTTGCAATTGTATTGTTTGCCGCACTAAGCATTCAAGCACAAGACAGCAACAATCAATGGGCTATTACATTTGGAGCAAATGCTGTAGACGGAGCCAGAGTAAGCGCGGCTTCTCCATTAAAAGATCAATTTTCACAGTATTTTAATGCTAGAGATTATTGGAATATTTTGCCATCAGTATCTTATTTAAACGTAACTAAATACGTTGGTGACAATTTCTCTTTTGGTGTTACAGGTTCTGTTAACAAAATATCTAAATTTGTAAATCCACGTTTAACAAATCCTGGTGACTATCCGGTTGTTAATCCTGGTGATTTGTCTTATTATGCTGCTGATGCGGTTATTAAATACAGTTTCATGAGCTTAATCAAATCTAAAATTATTGAACCATCTGCTCATATTGGTGGTGGTTATACATTTTTAGGAAATGCATCTGCTGGAACTGTTAACGGAGGTTTTGGTTTAACCTTATGGTTTACAGAGCAAGTAGGTTTCAACTTTACATCTACTTACAAACATTCATTTGACGATACAAGAAACCCAGCTAACGATGTTGCTCCACACATGCAGCATTTCGCAGGTTTGACTTTCAAGTTTGGTGCTAAAGATACTGACGGAGATGGTATTTATGACAAAGATGATTTATGTCCAACTGTTGCTGGTTTACCACAATTTAAAGGATGTCCAGATTCTGATGCTGATGGAATTGAAGATAGCAAAGACGCTTGTCCTAATGAAAAAGGATCTGTTGAAATGAACGGTTGTCCAGATAGAGACGGAGACGGAATTGCTGATAAAGATGATGCTTGTCCAGATGAAAAAGGTTTAGCTGCTTTCAATGGTTGTCCAGATACTGATGGAGATGGTGTTGCTGATAAATCAGACAAATGTCCTACTGTTAAAGGACCAAAAGAAAATGCAGGTTGTCCTTGGCCAGATACTGACGGAGACGGAGTATTAGACAAAGATGATAAATGTCCAACAGTTAAAGGACCAGCTTCAAACAATGGTTGTCCAGTACAAGAAGTAACTGAAGCAGTTTTAAAACAATTAAACGACTACGCTAAAACTATTTTGTTTGATACAGCTAAAGCTACATTCCAACAACAAACTTACCCAGTTTTAGAGGCTATGTTAGGAATATTGAAAGAGTATCCTTCAACCAAATTTGCTTTAGAAGGTCACACAGATTCTGATGGTAAAGATGCTTCGAACATGACTTTATCTGAAAACAGAGCTGCTGCGGTTAAAAATTACTTAATCGAAAAAGGTATTGGTTCTGATAGATTAACATCTGCTGGATTTGGTGAAACAAAACCAATTGATACTAACAAAACTAAAGCTGGAAAAGCAAACAACCGTAGAGTTGAAGTTAAATTAGTAAAATAATTTTTTTAAAATATTTTAATAAAACGCCCCTATAATCGGGGCGTTTTTTTTATATTTATAAAATGCAAAGTCCCTCTTTTTTATCAAAATTAGCACAGGTTTTAGTTGCCGATTATTCTGAAACCATTTCGGATTTAATTTTAATTTTGCCCAACAAAAGAGCCAAAGTTTTTTTAATTGAAGAACTTAAAAATACAATTGAAACCACTATTTTTTCACCCGAAATAATTAGTATTGAAGAGTTTATTCAAGATGTTGCAAAAGTTCGATCCGTTGATAGTATTGAATTGCTATTTGAGTTTTATACCGTATATTTAACAATTACTAATAAGTTAAATCAAGAACCATTTGAATCTTTTGCCAACTGGGCAAAAACACTACTTCAAGATTTTAATGAAATTGACAGGTATTTATTAGAACCAAATAAAGTTTTAAAATATTTAGAGAACATTAAAGAAATTGAACATTGGTCTGTTGAAAAAAATAGAACTGAATTAATTGAAAAACATCTTGCTTTTTGGAAATTATTACCTACATATTATGAAGCACTTTACAAACACTTATTTAACAAAGGAATTGGTTATCAAGGATTAATTTATCGTGAAGCAGTAAATAATTTGAATCATTTTGCAGATTCAATAGGTAACAAAACAATAATTTTTGCAGGTTTTAATGCTTTAAATCAAGCCGAAGAGCGAATTGTTCAACATTTATTATCAAAAAATAAATCAAAAATTTATTGGGATAGTGAAGAAACTTTTTTAAATGATTCCTATCACGATGCTGGTTTGTTTTTACGTCGTTTTAAAGCCGATTGGACACATTACAAATCAAATCCGTTTGAATGGATTGTAAATGAATACCAACAAGAAAAAAACATTCAAATTATTGGAACACCAAAATCAATTGGGCAAGCTAAAATTGTTGGTGAAATTATTGAAAAGCTAAATGAAGCAACTGATATAAGTTTACAAAATGTTGCGATTGTTTTAGGTGAAGAAAGCCTTTTAATTCCTATTTTATACTCTTTACCCTCTAGTGTTGATGCATTAAACATTACAATGGGATACTCAAGTTTAAACAATCCTGCACAGCTTTTAATTGAAAAATTGTTTAAAATGCATACCAATGCAATTAAAAGAAACCCTGTAAATTATGTTTTTTATTATAAAGACGTTTTGGATATTTTAAATCATCCGTTGGTTGCACCTTATGTAAATTCAAATGAGTTGGTTCAAAGTATCAACAACAACAATTTTACTTTTATTACACACAAAAAAATATTAGAATTAGCAAAATCTAAAAACGAATTATTTATTTTACTTTTTCAAAAATGGGAAACTACCTCGATTAAAGTTTTAGAATCTATTTCAGAAATTTTGATTCAAATAAAATCGTATTTAAGCTACGATTGTGAGGAAGAAAAAATTACAAACACATTTGTTTATTCTATTTTTAAAGTAATAAATAAATTAATTTCCTATTTTTCAAACTATGAATCAATTGATAATTTAGATACACTTCAAGCCATTTATAAACAAGTTGTTGATGTTGCCGAAGTTTCCTTTGAAGGTGAACCGTTGAATGGTTTACAAATAATGGGCGTTTTAGAAAGTCGGGTTTTAGATTTCGAAACTGTCATTATTACATCTGTAAACGAAGGTAAGTTTCCTGCTGGAAAAAGTATTAATTCGTTTATTCCATACGATGTAAAACGGGAATTGGGGTTACCAACATTTAAAGAAAAAGATGCCATTTATACCTATCATTTTTATCATCTGTTACAACGTGCCAAAAACATTTATTTACTTTATAATACCGAAGCAGATGGGATTGATGGTGGCGAAAAAAGTCGATTTATTACTCAATTATTAGTCGAAAAACAAAAAATGCATACCATTACGGAACAGATTTATAATGCTGATGTTCCGAATGTGGCTTACAAAAAAATTAGCATTCCAAAATCGGAAAATGTTTTAAAACGATTGAAAGAAATTTGTGATACTGGATTTTCACCCTCATCACTCACAACTTATATTCGAAACCCAATACAGTTTTATTTTCAACGAATTTTACAAATTTCGGAAGTGGATGAAGTGGAAGAAAACATTGCCGTAAATACTCTGGGAACTATTATTCACGGAGCATTGGAGGAATTGTACAAACCATTAATTAATAAATTTTTATCGGTCAACGATTTAAAAAATTGTTTTTCAAAAATTGATGAAGAAATTTTAAAGCAATTTAAACTCATTTATAAAGAAGGTGACATTAAAAAAGGACGAAATTT
>JAYUFJ010000368.1:0-11194 GCA_043738775.1 Flavobacterium sp.
AATAAATTAGTTGCTGCTGCGAAAAGAGAACCAGCTCATGTTACAGGAGACGGAAAGCAAACTATTCAACAACTTATTAAAGAAACAAACAGTGACCCAAAACGAGGTTATGGTCACGAAAACGTGTTGACGCAAATAGATGTAGACAGAGATACAACCGATTTATTAGAAAAATTAAATTACACTTTAGAAACTATTCCTAAAGCTGGCGAAACAGTTTATTTAAAGTCAACAGCCAATTTAAGTACAGGCGGAACCTCGGTTGATGTAACCGATATGATGCACCCCGAAAATATTTTTATTTGTGAAAGAATTTCACGAGTAATTGGTTTGGATATTTGTGGAGTAGATATAATGGCGGAAAATTTAACACAACCTTTAAAAGAAAATGGAGGTTGTATTTTGGAAGTTAATGCAGCACCCGGATTTCGAATGCATCTTGCTCCATCGGAAGGATTGCCTAGAAACGTAGCGGTACCAGTAATAGATATGTTATATCCACTAGGAAAACCAAGCAGAATTCCTATAATTGCAATTACTGGAACTAATGGAAAAACAACCACAACAAGACTTTTAGCACATATTGTAAAAAATAATGGTTTCAAAGTAGGTTTTACAACTTCTGATGGAATTTATGTTCAAAACCATATGATGGAAAAAGGTGACACAACTGGACCTGTTTCTGCCGAATATATTTTAAAAGATCCTACAGTTGAATTTGCAGTTTTAGAAACCGCACGAGGCGGAATTTTACGTTCTGGATTAGGCTTTAGTCGTTGCGACATTGGAATTATAACCAACATTCAAGAGGATCATTTGGGACTTTCGGATATTCATACTCTGGAAGATTTGGCTCGAGTAAAAAGCACTGTTGTTAAAAGTATTAAAAAAGATGGCTGGGCAATTTTAAATGCCGAGGATCAATATTGTTTAAAAATTGCCAATGAATTGAGCTGTAATATTGCCTATTTTAGTATGGATGAAAACAATGCAATAGCTAAAAAATTTGCTAAAGAAGGAAAAATTGTAGCCGTTTACGAAAACGGATTTATAACCATTAAAAAAGGAGAGTGGAAAATTAGGATAGAAAAAGCAACTCACGTTCCGTTAACAATGGGCGGAAAAGCTAAGTTTATGATTGCCAATGTTTTGGCTGCTACTTTAGCAGCTTATTTACAAGGTTTTAAAACAGAAGATATTAGTTTATCATTACAAACATTTATTCCAAGTGCAGCACAAACTCCCGGACGAATGAATATCTTTGAATTTAAAAAATTTAAAGTTTTAATTGATTTTGCTCATAATCCTTCGGGGTATATGGGCGTTGAAGATTATTTGAGTTCGGTTGAAGCCTCAAAAAAAATCGGAATTATAGCTGGAGTTGGCGACCGAAGAGATGAAGATATTAAAGAATGTGCCAAAATTGCAGGTCGAATGTTTGATCATATTATTATTCGTCAAGAAAAATATTTACGAGGACGAAGCGAAGATGAAATCATAGGCTTAATTTTAGAAGGAATTGGTGAAAGTGGACGAATTGTAACTCACGAAATTATTCCTAAAGAAGTTGAAGCCCTAAAACATGCAATGAACAGTGCGCAAGACGGGAGCTTTATTACTGCATTAAGCGATGTTGTTACCAATGCAATTGGGATTGTTCAAGAATATTTAGATAAAGAAGGTGAAGGGATTTTTTTATAAAATAATTCCAAAATTAAATTTAAAATACCTCAAAAGTTAAACACTATTTGGGGTATTTTTTATTAAAATTAATTATTTAAGATTCCTTCTTCTTTCTCTTTCGTTAACAATTAAATTTAGTTCTCTACTTGTTTGCCCAGCAACAGAGGTGTTTTCTTGAGCCCGACGAATTAAATAGGGCATCACATCTCGAACCGGTCCAAAAGGTAAATATTTAGCAACTTTGTCATCATTAGCAGCTAAATTATACGAAATATTATCACTCATTCCGTACAATTGACCAAACCATACGCGGTTATCACTTTTTGAAATTTGATTTTTTTCCATTAATTGCATAACTAAATACGAACTTTCCTCATTGTGAGTTCCTGCAAAAATAGCCATTGTTCGAATATTATGCATCATATAATTTAAGGCATCATTATAATTATCATCTGTGGCTTGTTTTGATTCACATATAGGTGTTACATATCCTTTTTCTTCAGCTCGTTTGTTCTCCTTTTCCATGTAAGCACCACGAACAATTTTCATTCCAATGTGGAAACCTTGTGCTTTTGATTGTTCGTGAAGTTTCATTAAATATTCCATTCTATCCCAACGATACATTTGTAAAGTATTAAAAATTATGGCTTTATCTTTATTGTATTTTTGCATCATTGTGGCTACTAGTTCATCGGCTGCATCTTGCATCCAACTTTCTTCGCCATCAATAAGTAACAAAACATTTTTTTCGTGGGCTGTTTTACATACTAAATCAAAACGATTCACTACCCGATTCCATTCGGTTTGCTCGTCAAGATTCAATACTTTTTTTTCACCAATTTTTTCATACAAAGCAAATCTACCAAAACCTGTTGGTTTAAAAACGGCAAACGGAATTGATTCTTTTTCACAAGCAAATTCAATAGTTTTCAAAGTCATTTGTAAAGCCGCATCAAATTGTGCTTCATCCTCTTTTCCTTCAACGGAATAATCCAATACCGAGGCAACATTTTTAGTAAACATATTATCAACTACTTTTAAGCAATCATTTTCGTTTTCGCCACCGCAAAAATGATCGAAAACTGTTGCTCTTATAATTGATTTTATAGGTAAATGTAATTTTAAAGCAAAATTAGTTAGCGATGTTCCTATTTTTACCAACATTGGATTGGATATCATTTTAAATAAAAAATATGCTCTATTTAATTCATTTTGACTTTTTAAGGCAAATGCAACTTTGGTATTTTCAAAAATTTTCTCCATTGATGTAAATAATTACGCAAATATAATAAGAGTTTTTGTACTTATTCATAAATTTTATCTTATTTTGCAATCGAAATTTACAAATTATGCAAACGATTATTGCCAACGGATATTCGGTTTTTTTTAACGAAAATGGATATCAAGAAATTAATGAACTTTTAGTAAAAAATAGTTATTCATCCATTTTTATTTTATCAGATGAAAATACAAATGAACATTGTGTACCCACTTTTTTAACCAATTTAGCAACTAAAATTTCTATTGAAATTATTGAAATTGAGGCTGGTGAATCATTAAAAAATATTACTACTTGTGTTGAAATTTGGAACATTTTAACCGAATTAGGAGCCGACAGAAAAAGTCTTTTAATCAATATTGGCGGTGGAGTTATTACAGATTTGGGTGGATTTGTAGCTTCAACTTTTAAACGTGGCATTGATTTTGTAAATGTTCCCACATCACTTTTAGGAATGGTTGATGCTAGTATTGGTGGGAAAAACGGAGTAGATTTGGGCAATTTAAAAAATCAAATTGGCGTTATTAATGTTCCGAAAATGGTTTTAATTGATTCCAATTATTTGGAAACCCTTTCTCAAAAAGAATTATTATCTGGTTTTGCCGAAATGCTAAAACATGGATTAATTTATGATAAAAACTATTGGAAATCATTTTTAGATATTTCAAAAATTGATTTTGCCGATTTTGACAACTGTATTTTCCGATCGATAGAAATTAAAAACGAGATTGTAAAGCAAGATCCAAACGAAAACGGAATTCGAAAAGCATTAAATTTTGGTCATACTCTTGGTCACGCAATTGAAAGTTATTTTTTAGAATCAGAAACTCCATTACTTCACGGTGAAGCAATCGCAATCGGGATGGTATTGGAAGCCTTTATATCAAAAGAGAAAAGTTTGATTTCGGAAACAGAATTTCAAGAAATAAAAAAAATAATAAAGTCAATATATAAGGAGCATCGAATTTCCGAAAAAGACATTGAATTAATTGAAAAATTATTGATTCATGATAAAAAAAACGAGTACGGAAAGGTACAATTTACCTTACTTGATGGAATTGGTGGCGTAAAAATAAATGAAAAAGTTGCTAACGATTTGATATTGAACAGTTTTAATGATTATAAATTGTAAGATATTTTTATTAAAATAGTTGCATTTCGATTATTTTATTTTTTAAATTTGCGATGATGAAAAAAACTATAGCATTTTCAATTAAACACAATTTACAAAAAACGTTTATTAATTTAAACACCTTTGTTGACTTTGTTTTAAAAAATGTTTTCTTCTCTAAAATTTTTGTTCAAAAAATTAATCGTTTTGAATTAACGAATGAATCATACCATTTAAGGGTTTGAATATTAGATTATTAATTTTTTTTTAATCTAACAAACAAAATTCAATGAACACAAAATATTTCGATTTAATAAATCAAACCTATTATTTTCCGCAAGAAGAATTTACTTTAAACAAAGAAAATCAATTGCAATTTCACAATATTGATTTGATGAAATTGGTTGAACAATATGGAACACCACTAAAATTTACTTATTTACCACAAATTTCCAACAATATTAAAAGAGCCAAAAATTGGTTCCGAAATGCCATGGAAAAAAATAAATATGAAGGTAAATATTATTATTGTTATTGTACCAAAAGTTCTCATTTTCAATATATTATGAATGAGGCTTTTAAAAATAATATTCACATTGAAACTTCATCGGCATTCGATATAAATATTGTTGAAAATTTACTTGAAAATGGTAAAATTAATAAATCAACTTATGTAATTTGCAACGGGTTTAAACGTGATCAGTATATAACCAATATTGCCAGATTAATAAATAATGGACATAAAAATACAATTCCGATAATTGATAATTACGAAGAACTCGATTTATTGCAAGCCGAAATAAAAGGAAAATTTAAAATTGGAATACGAATTGCTGCTGAAGAGGAACCGAAATTTGAATTTTATACCTCACGATTAGGAATTGGCTATAAAAACATAGTTCAATTTTACAAAAAACAAATTCAAGAAAATGATAATTTGGAGTTAAAAATTCTTCACTTTTTTATAAATACTGGTATTAACGACACAGCCTATTACTGGAATGAATTAGTAAAATGTATCAAAGTATATGTAGCTTTAAAAAAAGAATGTCCTACTTTGGATGGTTTAAATATTGGTGGTGGTTTTCCTATAAAAAACTCGTTGGCATTTGAATTTGATTATCAATATATGATAGACGAAATTATTAATCAAATAAAAATTGCTTGTGAAGAAGCAGAAGTTGATGTTCCAAACATTTTTACCGAATTTGGTTCGTTTACCGTTGGCGAAAGTGGTGGAGCAATTTATCAAGTTTTATATCAAAAACAACAAAATGATCGAGAAGCTTGGAACATGATTGATTCTTCATTTATAACCACCTTACCAGACACTTGGGCAATAAATAAACGTTTTATAATGTTGGCAGTTAACCGCTGGAACGATCAATATGAAAGAGTTTTGTTGGGTGGAATGACTTGTGATAGTGATGATTACTACAATTCTGAACAGAATATGAATGCCATTTATTTACCAAAATACAACAAAGAAAAACCATTATATATAGGTTTTTTCAACACCGGAGCCTATCAAGAAACTATTGGTGGATATGGCGGATTACACCATTGCTTAATTCCACAACCCAAACATATTTTAATTGATCGAGACCCAAATGGAATTTTAGCAACCGAAGTTTTCTCGGAGCAACAAACATCGGAACAGGTTTTGGAGATTTTAGGTTATACAAAAAAATAAAAAATTAATATAAAAAAAATTTGTAGTTTTAAAAAAAAAGTTTTTCTTTGAACGTCAAATTACAATTAAAGTAAAATGAATAAAGGACCAATTAGTCAATTTATAGAAAAGCATTATTTGCATTTTAATTCGGCCGCATTAGTAGATGCAGCTAAAGGTTATGAAGACCAACTTGCAAAGGGTGCAAAAATGATGGTAACAATGGCTGGTGCAATGAGTACCGCCGAAATTGGAAAAATTTTTGCCGAATTTATTCGTCAAGATAAAGTTCAAATTATTTCATGTACAGGTGCCAATTTAGAGGAAGATATCATGAATTTAGTAGCTCATTCTCATTACGAAAGAGTACCAAATTACCGAGATTTAACTCCTCAACAAGAATGGGATTTACTAGAACGTGGATTAAACCGAGTAACAGATACTTGCATACCCGAGCACGAAGCATTTAGAAGATTGCAAAAGCATATTTACAAAATATGGAAAGATGCCGATGATGCTGGCGAACGTTATTTTCCTCACGAATTTATGTATAAAATGCTACTTTCAGGCGTTTTAGAAGAATATTATGAGATAGATTTAAAAGACAGTTGGATGTATGCTGCAGCAGAAAAAAACCTTCCAATTATTGTTCCAGGCTGGGAAGACAGTACGATGGGGAATATTTTTGCATCGTATGTAATAAAAGGAGATTTGAAAGCCTCAACAATGAAATCAGGTATTGAATATATGGTTTTCTTATCGGATTGGTATCCCAAGAACAGTCAAAATGGGGTAGGCTTTTTTCAAATTGGAGGTGGAATTGCGGGAGATTTTCCAATTTGCGTAGTTCCAATGTTGTATCAAGATATGGAAATGCACGATGTTCCATTTTGGAGCTATTTTTGCCAAATTTCCGATTCAACAACAAGTTACGGTTCTTATTCTGGAGCTGTACCAAATGAAAAAATTACTTGGGGAAAACTTGATATGTCAACCCCGAAATTTATAATAGAATCAGATGCAACCATTGTTGCTCCATTAATTCTTGCTTACATTTTAGATTTATAATAAATTTTATGAAAAGAGTTATTGTTGACTATGCCAAATTGACGAATGAGATTTTGAATATGTTGATTGAAAAATTTCCCGACGGATATGATGATAGTAATATTATTCGATTTAAAAATGCTAAAAACGAATTAATTGAAGCTGTCGAAGTTCGTACGGAAGATACTATTTATTTAGTAAAAGTTAGTAAAAAATTAGCCAATCGTCTAGAAAAGTTTGATGATGAAGTAGATTTAGATTTAATTGTTGAGCCAATTTCACCAAAAGGTATTGACCTAGATGAAGAATTGGATGAAAATGAAGAAGAAGAAGAACAAGATTTACTAAAAGATAAAGGTGGATCGGATGATGACGATGAGGAAGATGATGATGATTTTGAAACTTCAGATAGTAAATACGATGATGAAGACGAAGATGATGAAGACTAAAATTTTTGTTTGCTCGAATTGTTAAAAATCCAAATCAAAAGTTTTTTTAAGTAGCTCCAAATTCGGATTAATTTGATTTAATCTATCGAATTTATCGTTTGCAGTAAATGCAATTTTACTTTTTATTTCTTCGTTTACAATTACCTCTATTTCAATATCGTGATTATGTAAATGAATCCGTAAAAATTGAGTTAATTCATTTTTTTCTTTTTCAAAATCAAGCTTTGAGCCTTCATTTGGCAATTCATAAGTAATTTTAGAGCCTTGTGATTTTGGAAAACTAATTCGTAACATCGATTCCATAATTCGGTGACCTTTATTACCCAATTTGTCTGCATATTTATACCATTGCTCTTGCATTTTAGTTTCAGTAAATACTTCACTAGGTAAATGTAATCCCGGTTTTAATTCCCCTTTTTTAGCTTCTAAAAGTTCTTTTTTAGCTTTAATTCCAGCTAAAGAAAAAGCAGACACCTTTAATTCATTATTTTCTGGTTGTGAGTTATTTTTATCCGAAAGTAACGGGATTTGAAAATTCGGGTTTGGAAGTTGGGAATTAATGTTTTCAGGTATCGAACCTTCAACAGTTTTAATTTCTTTAACTCCAATTTTTTCATTGATTGAAAAAGTTGAATTTTTGAAATGACTTGGTGCTATTATATATCCGTTAGCTTTTTTTTTTCTCCATCAAAAGTGATAGAGCAAAGTTGCATTAAGCAAAGTTCGACTATAAGGCGTTGATTTTGAGATGTCTTAAATTTTAAATCACAGTCATTTGCAATTTGTATTGCTTTTAAAAGAAAATCTTGAGAACTTTTATGGGCTTGTAAACCATAAAGTTTTTGTGCTTGTTCACCTACATCCAACAAAGTGAGAGTTGCAGGATTTTTTGAAACTAACAAATCACGAAAATGAGATGCTAAACCTTGGATAAAATGATGTCCGTCAAAGCCTTTTGACAAAATTTCGTTGTAGGAAAGTAAAATTTCAGGAATTTTATTTTCTAAAATTAAATCGGTTACATTAATATAGGTTTCGTAATCCAATACGTTTAAATTTTCGGTAACAGCTTGACGGGTTAAGTTTTTTCCACAAAATGAAACTATTCTGTCAAAAATAGAAAGTGCATCTCGCATTGCTCCGTCTGCTTTTTGTGCAATTATATGTAAAGCATCATCTTCACATATAACCCCTTGATTTTCTGCTACTTCGGCCAAATATTCTTTTGCATCTTTTACAGTTATTCGTTTAAAATCAAATATCTGACAACGCGACAATATAGTTGGAATTATTTTATGTTTTTCTGTAGTTGCCAATATAAAAATGGCATGTTTTGGCGGCTCTTCAAGTGTTTTTAAAAAAGCATTAAAAGCTGCAGACGACAACATATGTACCTCGTCAATAATATAAACTTTGTATTTGCCGGTTTGCGGCGGAATACGAACTTGATCAATTAAAGAGCGAATATCATCAACAGAATTGTTAGAGGCAGCATCAAGTTCAAAAACGTTAAATGCAAAATCTTCATTAGGATTGTCGTAACCTGGTTGATTGATTTTTCGGGCTAAAATACGTGCGCAAGTTGTTTTTCCAACACCACGAGGACCAGTAAATAAAAGTGCCGAAGCTAAATGATTGGTTTCTATAGCGTTGAGTAAAGTGTTCGTAATAGCTTGTTGCCCAACAACTTCTTTAAAAGTTTGCGGACGGTATTTTCGAGCCGATACTACAAAATCTTCCATTTGGCAAATGTAATTAAAAGAATTTAAATTTGAAAGATTTCAATATTCAGTTTAACATAGATAATTAATATTTTAAATATAATTTTAATTAAACTCCATTTTCGACAAAGATTCCAAGACATAAGTATGCATCACTTCACGATAATCCAAATGAGTTACAAATCGTAATTTACCTTGTCCCATCGAAATCATTAAAATATTTTTCGATTTCATTTTTTCAATAACTTGATTTTCAGAAATATGCGATTTAACTTGAAAAATTACAATATTAGTTTCGATAGGCTCTACTTTTTCGACCCATAATGTTTTTTCTAAAACTTTACCCAATTCCTTTGCTCTACGGTGATCATCTTCTAAACGTTGTAAATTATTTTTTAGAGCGAATAATCCTGCACCCGCTAAATATCCTGCTTGACGCATTCCACCGCCAAAAAGTTTTCGAACACGCATCGCTTTTTTAATAGTTTCTGCATCCGAAATTAATAACGAACCCACCGGAGCTCCCAAACCTTTACTCAAGCAAACCGAAATAGTATCGAAAAGTTCACCAAATTGTTTCGGGTGTTGCTTTTTTTCTATCAAAGCATTCCACAATCGAGCACCATCTAAATGATATTTCATATTATTATCACTACAAACTTGCTTAATTTTATACAACTCATCTAATTCATAACATGCTCCACCGCCTTTGTTAGTAGTGTTTTCAATGCTAACCAAAGTTGACATAGGTAAATGAAAATTATCTGGGTCATTAATTGCATTTTTGACTAATTCGGCAGTAATCATTCCACGTTTTCCCTCTAATAATTTACAAGAAACACCACTATTAAAACTTACTCCACCGCCTTCGTACAAATAAATATGCGAATATTTATCGCAAATCACTTCGTCGCCAGGTTTTGTGTGTAACTTAATTGCCGTTTGATTCGCCATTGTACCACTTGGAAAAAATAGTGCTGCTTCCATACCGAATAATTCAGCTACATATTTTTCAAGTTCATTTACCGTTGGGTCTTGTTTAAAAACATCATCTCCCACAGCCGACCCAAACATGGCCTGCAACATTTCGACACTTGGCTTAGTAACCGTATCACTTATTAAATTTATTTCCATAAAAAAATCAAACCATTAAATTAATTTGGGCGAACCACTAATCTATTTTTTCTAAAAAAAATACAGTTGAGCTAAACCTTTCAATCATTATTAAAAACTTCGAAGGTATTTGGTAACTTCCAAAATTTAAAAGGAATTTCGATTTAAAACGAAGTTTACAATAGTGCATTGAAAATTAACACAACGTAAAGTAATCCTTTTTGCAAAAGTAATACTCCTAAAAATTATTTCTTCCAAAAAAAATATTAAATTTGTAAAAACAAAAATAACTAATTTTATGACAAATACCGAACAAATTAAAGGTATTGTAGAGCGTCTTGGTGCGTTGAGGAGGTATCTTTGACATTGATGCCAAACTTATAGAGATTTCCAACGAAGAAGAAAAAACCTTCGCTCCCAACTTTTGGAATAAGGCTAAAGAAGCCGAATTGATAGTGAAAAATTTGAGAACCAAAAAAAAATGGGTTGAAGATTTTAACAAAGCCATTGATTTAATCGATGAATTACAAATAACTTACGATTTTTTTAAAGATGGCGATGCTTCCGAAGAAGAACTCGATGAACAATTTAGAATAACTAATTTACATATCGAGGATATTGAATTTCGAAATATGCTTTCGGACGAAGGTGATTCACTAAGTGCAGTAGTTCAAATTACAGCCGGGGCTGGTGGTACAGAAAGTTGTGACTGGGCATCAATGCTGATGCGAATGTACTTGATGTGGGCCGAACGACAGAAATTTAAAATAAGAGAGCTTAATTTTCAAGAGGGGGAAGTTGCAGGAATAAAAACTGTAACTCTTGAAATTGAAGGCGATTTTGCATTTGGGTATTTAAAAGGCGAAAATGGAGTGCATCGTTTGGTACGAATTTCACCATTTGATAGTAATGCAAAACGACATACTTCATTTGCGTCGGTTTATGTTTATCCTTTGGTTGATGACAGCATTGAAATTGAAATTAACCCAGCCGATATAGAAATAATTACTTCTCGCTCAAGCGGTGCCGGTGGTCAAAACGTAAATAAGGTTGAAACCAAAGTACAATTGTTTCATAAACCTACTGGAATTCAAGTTCAATGTTCTGAAACGCGTTCAC